>NZ_JNAA01000063.1:0-10880 GCF_000696055.1 Exiguobacterium sp. AB2 | reverse complement strand
CATCGGATTCGTCTCTCCCTTTCTTAGATGACCCAGTTGCCGGCACGCATGATGGCTTCACGTGAGCCGTCTTCGCGCTCCCCGTCGATATCCATCTCGGCCGACCCGATCATGAAGTCGACGTGTGTCATCGAATCGTTCGCCCCGTTCTCGGCGAGTTCTTCCGCTGACATCGACGGTCCGCCTTCAAGGCACGTCGAGTAGGCACGTCCGAGCGCCAAGTGGCACGAGGCGTTCTCATCGAACAACGTGTTGTAGAAGAGGAGACCCGAGTTCGAGATTGGCGAATCGTCTGGAACGAGCGCGACTTCACCGATTCGGCGCGCCCCTTCGTCGAGGTTGAGTAACTCATCGAGTGCAGCCTGTCCCTGTTTCGCTTCCGCTCTCACGACTTTCCCACCTTCGAACCAAAGCGTGAACTCGTCAATCAAGTTTCCGCTGTAGCTGAGCGGTTTCGTGCTCGACACGTGTCCTTCGACCGCGTCTTTATCGGCAAGCGTGAACACTTCTTCTGTCGGCATGTTGGCGATGAAGTCGACGCCGTCCGTATTCGGTCCGCCGCCGCCAAGGAAGACGTGCTTCTTCGGAAGACCGATCGTCAATTCCGTACCCGGCGCCTTATAGTGCAATTTCGCGTATTTCTTTTCCGTCAATAGCTTCGCACGTGTCCGAAGCGCTTGATCGTGTTCGTCCCACGCAGCGACGACGTCTGTTTCGTCCATGCGTGTCGCCGCGAAGATGGCACGCCAAAGTGCTGCGACCGCATCCTCACGGTCTGGGAACACTTTTTTCGCCCACGCGTCAGAAGCGCCGGCAATAATCGACCAGCTGACGTTATCGCTCATGACGTACTTGCGCCACTTCGCGAGTGCGACGCCGGCAGCACGGTTCGAATCCGCGATTCGAGACGAGTCGACGCCGTTCAATGCATCCGGGTCATCGCTGACGATTGACAAGAATGCCGTCTTCTCTTCTGCGAGCTGTTCAAAGCGGGCTTTCATCCATTCTGGAAACTCTTTAAACGAGTCTTGTGGCGCGTTGAAGTAACGAATCTTTGTCGACTCCTCGTCGCTCCAGTTGACAGAAACTTGCTTGGCTCCAGCCGCGTACGCAGCTTTGACGACTTGACGGACGAGCGGCGCTTGGCTGATATCGGCGCGGACCTCAAGTTGTTGGCCCGGTTGGATGTTGACACCTTTTTTGACGGCAAGTTCCGCATAGCGGGCGAACTCGGCCTCGGTCGGGATTGTATAAGTAGACATATGTACAGTTCCTCCTTTGTTCGTTCTCTCTTATTTTCTTAAATTTTCGGAAAAGTTGCAACCAAATCGCAAAAACGGGCATATTAGTAGATGTAGAAAGAAGGAGGAATTCATATGCCAGATTGGAAAACAACGTATGCACACTTTCTAGACACAGCGAAGACGGCGTACACAGCCAACGAACAGCGCGGAGACTTGCTCGTCCAAGGCGAACTAGCCCTCGCCAAAGTGACCGTCGATGTCGCATCCAATGACATCACGAACATCGAGCGTGAAGAAGAACTGACGCTATATTTCCAAATGAAACAGTTGCTCAATATATTGCGGGCAATCTATAACAATCAGTTCGATATGCAACCGGAAAAGGAAGACGCACTCGTCGCGGCCGTTCTCTATTTCGTCTCGCCGTTCGACGCCATCCCGGACGACGCACCTCTCGGTTTGTTCGACGATGCCCAAGTGATCGACTTCGTCCATGAACAACTCGCTAGCGATATCGACCGGTTTCATCACGAGATGTAAATCAGACTCTTGAAATTCAGCGTCGGTCGAAGTACGCTTGCTTGAGAACTTTATCAAAGGGGGCGTATGGCGCCTAGCCAACTTCTATGTACGCAAAATCAAGAAAACGAATCGCCGTCGAAACGGTCCTGTTCATTATTGCCGGAACGATTCTACAATCCATCTTCGTCGGTTTGCTTCTCAAACCAAACGAAATCGGCACGGGAGGAATCGTCGGAATCACACTTATTGTCAACGAACTCTTCGGGACGCCAATCGGGCTCACGCAACTCTTGCTGAATATCCCGCTCTTTATCGTCGGAATCAAATTTTTAGGGAAGCGATTCATTTTCATGACGGGAATCGTCGTCGTCTTGTCCTCGATTTTAATCGATGCGCTACCGGTCCTCATTCCACCGACCCCGCTCGATGACCCGCTCGTCGCTTCCGTCTTCAGCGGCATCGTTTCTGGGCTCGGGTTGGCGCTGCTCTTATTTGCTGGAGCCTCGACAGGTGGACTCGATATTCTCGGAAAAGTCATCTATACGACGAACCGAAACCTCTCGCTCCCTAAAATCTTTTTGACGCAAGACATCATCGTGTACGTGCTCGTCTTCATTACGTTCGACATCAAGGCCGTCATGTATGCGCTCGTGCTCAGTTTCGTACGGTCGCGGACGCTATTGACGATTCACCGTTTCTTCTCGGCCCAAAAACAGTGCTTTATCATCTGTAAAAAGTCTGATGAAATCAACTTGGTGATCAAGCAGAACTTGAAGCGCGGTGTCACGATTATGGATGCGATCGGCGGATATTCGAACGACACGAAGAAGATGCTTTACGTCGTCGTCCAAAACAATGAGATTCCAAAATTGCGTCAAATCGTGTCGGATATCGACTCGGAAGCGTTCATTACGGTGTCAGAAATTGATTCGGTCGTCGGAAACTTCAAGGAACATTCATACACCCTTTAATCGACAACGCGTGGTTGTCGATTTTTTAGTGTAACAAACGAGGATTCGGTCCGATAATACGAATGAGCCTCATAGAATATAGAAGGAGGTGCATGAGTTGTCTAGCCACTCCTTGCGCCAATCAGTTCCCGCCCTGCTCGTCGGGACGTTTTTTCTTGGACTGTTATTGATTATTTTCAGTCCCTACGCGCTGCGCGAGACGAGCCTGTTCGTGTACTTGATCGTCGTCACGTGTATCGCGACTTTGTTTAGCGGTTACGCTGCCGTGACCCATCGTGGCATGCGACGTTATATCCACACCCTGATTACTGCCGGAAACGTCTGCTTCATCACGTACGTGACCGCCTTGCGTTATGAGGTACCTGTTTCGAGCGACTTGATGTTGTTTAGCCAAAACTTTTTTTATTTGATTATGGCACTCATCGTCATCACGCAGTCGATTGAGATTCGTACGTTGAAACTCCGCACGTTCGATGTATTCGCCTTGTTCAGTTTTCTGTTCGTCGGCGCACTCCATCTCTACTTTTATGTTTCACAGGGAGACGTGTATCGCGACTATTTGAACGGATTTGAAGAACAGATGGTGCTCGTCAGCCTTTATATGGTGCTCGCCTTCCTGTATTTGAATCGCATCGTCACATCGGGCCAATCGTTTCGAATCCTGCTTCTCATCGGAATCCTCGGCTTCACGGTCGCCTCGATCGTCAATCAAGTCGTCGCCTTTGGTGGGATTGGACATGACCTCGTCCATGTCCTGCAAGTGAGCAGCATCTTCCTCATCTCGCTCAGCTTTTTGTTTGATGAGACAGACGAGGATGTCCTCATCCATGACTCGGTGTTCGATTACATCATCTACAGCACGGTCGTGATGTTGTTCATGCTCGCATCCGATCGTCTGCTCGGCACGTCCGTCCTCGATTCGATGATTGCGAACGCCGTGTTGCTGCTTCTCATCCGGCAGTTCGTCGTCGCGAAACAAAACGCGTTGATTAGCCATCGCCTACATACCGTCAACACCGACCTCGAGACCGCCGTGACGACGAAAGCGCACGAACTCGAAATCCGCGAACAACAGTATCGCTCGCTCTTCGCCTATCACGCCGAACCGATTTTCTTATTCGACTTAGATGGCGAGGTGCTGTCGGTCAACCAAGCCGGAAGTTCCGTTCTCGGTCACACCGCCGAAACGCTAATCGGGACGAATATCCTCGACGTGATTGAGCCGAAGGACCGTGGCGCTTACGCCACCGCCCTTCACGACTTGACGTCCGGGCGTCCGGAGACGCTCGAGGTCAACATCGTGACCGATGATGGCACGAAGCGGGTCTGGCAACTGATGAACATCCCAATGATTATCAACGGTGACGTCGAAGGAATCTATGCCATCGTCAAAGATATCACGCAAATGATCGTCCAGCAGGAACAAATCTTATATCAAGCGAACCACGACAGCTTGACCGGATTGCACAACCGTTACGCCCTCCAAGAGCAGATTGAACAGCTCATCGAGGATGGGCGACCGTTCACATTGATGTTTTCTGACTTGGACGGCTTTAAAGAAATCAACGACCAATTCGGACATCACATGGGCGACCAGTTGTTACAACATATCGGCAAACGGCTCCGTCTCGCCTTGTTGCCGAACGAATATGCCGGCCGTCTCGGTGGAGATGAATTCATCGTCGTTGCCGAACACGATGATAATGAGATGTTGATTGAACGGCTTCGCCGGCTCGTCTACAGCCCCCCTTACTATTTGGGCGGGACGCTCGTCGAGATTCACGCCTCCATCGGGATCGTCCGTTACCCTGAACACGGGGCGACGCTGAAACACTTGCTGTCGAATGCCGATTTGGCGATGTACAAAGCAAAAGAAAAAGGACGGGATGAGACCGTCTTGTTTGCGCCAGAGCTACGCGAAGACAAAGAAGAACGTAAGCTGTTGATGGAAGGGCTCGACACCGCGCTCGAAAAAGGCGAAATCTCGCTTTATCTTCAGCCACAGGTCGATGCGGCGACGAAGCGAATCATCGGTGCCGAGGCGCTCGTGCGCTGGCAACGTGACGGCGTCTTCATCCCGCCGAGCGAGTTCATCCCGATCGCGGAAGAGACGGGACACATCCAAGACCTCGGTCGATGGATGATTCACGAGACGTTCCAACTCATGTACGCGTTCGAACAAGGCGACATCGATTTGCCGAAGCTCTCGGTCAACTTGTCCGTGCGCCAACTATTCGATGAGCATTTGATTGACTATTTGACGACGCTCTTCAACCGTTTCCCGATTGAGCCGGGCCGATTGAACTTCGAATTGACGGAGACGGTCGCAGCACACCATTCCGACCGCGTCTTGAATCGTATCCTCGAACTGAAGGCACTCGACATCAAACTGTCGATTGACGATTTCGGTACCGGCTATAGCTCGCTCGCCTACCTCGTCCGCTATCCGATCGACGAACTCAAGATTCCACGCGAGTTCACGATGCAACTCGAAGAAAATCGAGAGTACCAGACGGTCACGGCGACCATTGTCGCCATGGCGAGACAACTTGGAATGGCGCTTGTCGCAGAAGGCGTCGAAACCGAATACCAAGAGACGTTTTTACGCCGAATCGGCTGTGACTCGATGCAAGGCTATCGATATGCGAAACCGATGCCACTCGATGAGTTCGTCATCTTCTACATGAAACAACGACAATAACAAACGCCTCGGACCTGTTCTCGGTCCGAGGCGTTTTACGTTACTTCATCTCATACACTTTCACTTCACCCGGTTTCAAATCGACCCACAGGTCCCAGTTGTCATCGAAACTGTGCTCGGCATACGGCCATGAGTTCGGCGAATATACCATCTCAGCGAAGCGGCTCGCGTTCCAGTTCCGGCGACGCACACCGTCAAGGGCGACCTTGCCCTGTAACGGTTGATGCATACTTGTATTGGCGACGACGAGGAGCGTCTCGTTCGTGTCTGGACGCAACCAAGCCAGACCGATAAACGGCGCATCCATCTGCCCCATCGTCAGCGGCTCAAAGTGGCTCGGGTTGACGAGGACATCGAGCCAACGCCGACGGATGCCAGCCACTTGATGCATCAGTTCAATCATCTCGTCCCGTTCCGGATGATCCCAATGGAACTGATAGGCGTCAAAAAAGGCGAGCTTCCCGAAGTACGGGTCGGTCGGGAAGAGTTGATACGCTTCTTCCGGTCGACAGTCGAGGCCGGTGTTCATCGGTTGCGTCTCATACAGTTCGAGCCCCGAGTTCGTCATCGGTACCCCGTTCGGCATGAACCCGTTCAACACTGTGAGCAATCGGCTCGCTTGACGGCCGCCGTCACGGGTCGCGATGCGGCGTGTGTCCGCGGTCTCACCGGCGGCGAACACCGGGAGCGGCAAGAAACGCGAGTCATAAAAGAATTGGTGCGTGTCGTGCGTATCAAAGCGCGGCTCTTTATAGAACCCGTATCCGATAATCATGTTATAACCGGCGTCACGCGCCGCCCAAGCCCCCACTTCAATCAACTCTTCGGCGATGAAGCTGAAGTTCGAATCGAGCGCACGTGGCTCTGTCAAGATTCGTTGCGCCAAATCGACCGGTAACGCGTGCCCCATGTCGATGCGCGCACCGTCGATTCCATACTCCCGCTGATAATGCGGGATGATATCCGTCAGCATCGCCCAAAGTGGCTCATTGATTTGCTCGCCCCGGAACTGGTTCGACTTGATCGAATCGAACAAGATGTATGGCGCCAAGTTCGCGTCGTTCACGTACGGACCGGCAGCCGTCGGATGGTCGAGGAACAAGCGGAAGTACGTGACGTCAGACCATGGCGGCTGCGGGTCGTTGATGCAGTCCGAGAACGCCGGGGCGGTCGTCAATCCGAATTCCCGTTCGATGACGGCGAGCAAGTTCTCTTCCGGATGATCGAGTAAATAGCGTTTCACCTGCTCCCACTTCGCCGCATCGACCAAGTTTGGCGCCATCGAGAAGCGACGCAAATGTTGCCATACATCTTGCGAGCCGTAAATCATCGGCAAGAACGCGTATTCCGGCTTCACGTTCTCACCGATTCCCGGTACGTGCGGCGGATGATAATGGTCGAGCTCGGCGACCGGAATCCAATAGAACCATTCCGGGTTCTTTAGAATCAATCGGTTATCGCGCGCGCACGTGCGGGGAATGACATCGATGACGACACGGATGCCGACCATGTGACACGCTTCGACGAACGCCGCAAACTCTTCTTCGACGGTCAAGCCGTCCCCGGTGAGCGTCTCTTTCAATTCCTCGTCAATCGCAAAAAAGTCTTGGACGGCGTACGGTGAACCGAACTCGCCCTTTTTATTCTTGTGGCTGTGTTGCGAAATTGGCAACAAGAACAACGTGTCAATGCCCATATAGAGGAGATGCGGCAACAAGGCGAGCGTCTTCACGAACGTCCCCGTATCCTTCATTCCTTGTGAATTGTTCATCTCGACATAGCCCGACCCGTCATGGTCCCAAGACGTCGACGTCCGCACTTGCATCGAGTAGACCGAAGCCCGCTTGATCCAGTCGCCGCCTGTCTCTAGATAAGCGTCCGCCTTGGCGACAGATTCGGTATAGTCACGGCCGTCGACTGCATGCGGAAGAATGCCTTTCTCGATCGTCTCGATTAAGAAATCGTATGGGTTGACCCGTTCGACACCATCACGGACCGGCTCCGACAAAAAGCGCATTCGATTCCACAAAGACGGGATTTCATAGTGTAAATCGGTCCGTTTGTCTTTTAACACTTGGTGTAACTTTTTTAACGACGAGTTCTCTGGCATAGTTATTCTCCTTATGATTGAAATCGTACCCCATCCCAATTGTAAACGATAACAAGGTACAACATCCTATGTATTTAAACGTTTACCCGTTTTTTCCTTTTCCAAAAAATAATTTATGCCGAACGCTTAAAATTGTTGTACGATTGTCATCAGAAGGGAGGGAAGCACCATGTCTCAGCGGAAATGGTTGGCGTTATTCGGTGCATTGGCAATCTTGCTCGTCCTCGTCATCGCCAGCTTCATCGTCCAGTTGCGCAATACGAACGAGCGAATCGAGGCCATCCACGGGCCTCGACTCGATTCCTATCAAGCCATCGAAGAAATCATGTATTACAACATCGAACGGGCCAACGCGATTCGTGGGCTTCTCGCCTATGACGACCGACGCTTCCTCGAAGCGTACTACAGCATGTCCCAACGCGCGAAAGAGTTGAAGGCCTCCATCGCAGGCGACCCAGAAACACCGAGTTCCCTTCTCGATTTATTGTATCGGGACGGCATTTGGGAACAAGAGGCGGACCGTGTGCTCGTCATCTATGAGACCGGCGACCTTGCGGAAGCGACCGCCGTCGCCGAGACGATGACCGATCAACGCCAGACGATTTTAGAGGACTTGCGTTCGTTGAAGAAGATGCAGTATAACGACATTCGTAAGCAGTTGACAGCGACTCAGCGTGAAATCGACATCGCGACTCAAGCACTCATCTCGGTTGCCATCCTGCTCATCGCCATCCTCGTCATTCTCATCTTTTTGATGGCCAAGACGAAAAAGCGGATCGATCGAGACTGATCGGTCCGCTCGCCTCAACCTCGGTTGGGGTCTTTTTTTGTACTTCGAATTAAACGTGTGGCATTCGCAATCGCAATCAAAGCGACTCCTACGTCCGCGAAGACTGCTTCCCACATGGAGGCGATTCCCCAAACGCCTAGGATAAGAAAGAGTGCTTTCATGAAGAAAGCGAAGACGATATTTTGCCAAACGATTTGTTTCGTACGTCTCCCTAGCTCGATTGCCGTGAGGAGGTCGTGCGGTTCGTCATTCATCAACACGACGTCGGCAGCCCCGACCGCTGCGTCGCTCCCAATTCCTCCCATGACGAGACCGACGTCCGCTCGAGCCAGTGCCGCGGCATCGTTCATGCCGTCCCCGACAAACGCAACCTTCCCGTCTTTTACGAGTCGTTCGACCGCTTCAACTTTTTCATGGGGCAAGAGCTCGCTCGTCACTTCATCGAGGCCAAGTTCCGCACCGACCGCCTCGGCGACGACGGCCCGGTCACCGGTCAACATGACCGTCCGGTATCCGCCGCGTTTCAAGGCAAGAATCGTCTCGCGTGCATCTCGTTTGAGTGCATCCATCAGTTCAATCCGTCCTAACCATTCGTCATTTTTGACGATGTGCACGTGCGTTCCGACCCGAGCCCCCTGGACACGATGGCCTAACTTCTCCATGTAGCGGGCACTGCCGACGTAGATGCGGTCTTCCCCGTCCACCGCCATCAGGCCATAACCCGGCTCTTCATGGACATCGGCAAAAGAAGTCCCTTCCCCAGCAAGTTCGACGATGGCCGTCGCGAGCGGGTGTGTCGAAGCACGCTCGACACGCGCGGCAATCTGAACGAGTTCGTCCGTCGACAGCTGTCCGTTCGTCTCGATGGACGTGACGTTAAACTGCCCCGTCGTGAGCGTTCCCGTCTTATCGAATACAATCGTATCCACTTCAGCGAGCGCGTCTAAATACTGGCCCCCTTTTACCAAGATGCCTCGTCTCGACCCAGCCCCGATGCCGCCGAAATATCCGAGCGGAATCGAGATGACGAGCGCACACGGGCAACTGATGACGAGGAAAATCAACGCGCGATATACCCATTCCTCTAATGTTCCGCCAAAGAGCGGCGGGACGAACGCGACGATGGCGGCCAGACCGACGACGACGGGTGTATAGATTTTTGCGAGACGGGTGATCATTTGTTCGGTCTTCGCCTTCTTCGCGCTCGCCTCTTCGACGAGAGCGATCATCTTTTGAAGGGTCGATTCCGTCGACCGACGTTCGACGATGACTTCCAACCGTCCATCCAAATTCAACATGCCGGCGAGAACGGGCTCACCCGCCTCCACCGATTTCGGAAGCGACTCACCGGTGAGAGAGGCCGTGTTGAGCGAACTTGCGCCCGTGGCGACGCGCCCGTCCATCGGGACGAGCTCGCCCGGTAAGACGACGAGCCTCGATCCAATTGCCACTTCTTCTGGCCGGCGTATAGCTTCTTGATCGGCTTCAAGCACCCGCGCCATCGTCGGTTTCATCGTCAACAACGACTGGATGGAACGACGGGAAGCTCGGACGGCCCGACCTTGAACGTATTCTCCGAGCTGATAGAACAGCATGACGGCTACCGCCTCCGGATACTCGTTGATCGCAAAGGCGCCGAACGTCGCAATCGTCATTAAAAACTTCTCGTCGAACCACTCTCGATGCCAGGTGTTTCGAATCGCAGCGTACACAACGTCATATCCGACGATCACATACGCTATGGCATAAAAGAAGAGTGAGTCAGACCAGATCCCGACACCAAACAAGGCGAGCGCCGTCCCAAAGCGCCACAAAAGATGATTGACGTGATCGCCCGTTGCTTCCTTTCGAGCAAAGTGGGCCCCTGGTTCAATCTGTGCCATCTCTTGTTCAATCGATTGCAGTTCCGCGTCATGGTCATTCGGTTCATTCCATTCGATCATCATGCGACTCGCCGCAAAATCGATTTGACACGATGCCACACTCGATCGGCCTTCGACACGTCGTTCGATTTTAGCCGCGCAGTTTGTACACGTTACACCTTCGATCGGCAAGATATCTCGATTCGCCATCTCGCATTCCTCCTGTTACATTCAAACATTCATTTGAATATAGCATAACGCTGTTACTCGACGCCCGCAACCAAAAAAAACTTCCGCCATGGAGCGGAAGTTCCAGATTGTAGAAAAAGTCACGTTTCAGGCGAATTGAAACGTGACTTTTTCGTTTTCGGGCCTTGAGGCGTTCTGCCCGAGACCCTGTTCAGGCGAGCTGGGCTTTCTTCCATGCCAAGACTGCCATCTTCTTGAGATTGAGGGCGGCAAAGGGTAGCATCGCCTCCATGACGGGTTCTCCACCTCTCATTATAAAAAAGGGGCGAGGGTACGAAAAGAGGGATGGATGCGTGGACCGACCAAGGGCATGGCGAGACTTCTAGGGGAGTAGCAAGCAAAGGGAGACCCAGCAGCGTTAAGCGATGCGGCTCCCTGCTTGCCCCCAGAAAAGCGAGCTGTGCCCGGTCGGACAAATAAAAAAACTGCAG
>NZ_JNAA01000062.1:0-7289 GCF_000696055.1 Exiguobacterium sp. AB2 | reverse complement strand
AATGGACCGTCCGCTCGACCTCTTCAAAGCCGAGACGCTCGTGAAACTGTTGGCTACCTGTATTGTCAATCTCGGTATCCGAGGCGAGCTCATAGCAACCGTTCGAGTGGGCAAACTTTGTAGCCGTCTCGATCAGTTGCGTCGCCACGTCGTTGCCTCGTTCCGGACCGATGACGTAAATCCCTTCGATGAATGCCGTCGGTTCTTCCGTGGCCCCAGGGATGTAGTCATATCGAAAGCTCAGTTGGCAAAATCCGATTGGCTCCTCCGTGATGGCGAGGAAGTAATGCATCTTGTCGGAACGAAGTCCAAGTCGGACTTCGGCCGACAGCTCGGCGACTGGCGCATCCGGCCAAAGCTGATGCATCAAACGGACTAGGGTGTGTACGTCACGTGACGTCGCCTTTTTGATCTGCATCGCGCCACCTCCTTTTAGGTTTCATACATCAAGTATAAAGGAAAAATATATAGAGATGTTAGAAAGGAGGGACTCCATGATGGCGTTCGATGAAGAACTCTTATATACGGTCTCTGAGACGAGCCGCGTCCGTTTCACGGGCATCGAGACGGAGAGGGCCCGCTACGATTTCGGTTTCGTCTATACGCATCAATTCATGGGCAAGGTACTCGTCGTCTGCATGCAGACCGGCCAGTCCGCGCTTCTCGATCAACATGCATTAGAAGAGCCGAGACAGCTGTACCCGATGCTCGGGATTGCATTACGAGATACGGATCATGTCGCTGAGTTTTTGCGGTTATGTTTAGAAGAAAAAGAAATAGACTCGGAAGAATCTTCTCTTGAAAAAATGTAAGCGTTTTCTTATAATGGGTGAAGGGGAAGCAATTCGATCATCATAAGCCACCTTTTCTTTTGATGACAACAAAGCGCACCGGTCAATCGACCGGTGCGCTTTCGTGTTAACGGATGGCTTTCGTCTGTTGAATCACTTTAATCATTTGGAGCGACTCGTCCTCGAGTCCTTGGACCGGAAGGCCTGCCTCGATGTTCGCCATGATATACTCGAGCGTCGATGCGGTGATGAGCTCGCCCGGGATGATGATTGGGATTCCCGGCGGGTAGACCATGATAAACTCGGCCGAGATGCGCCCGACGGCGTTCTCGAGCGGAATCGTCTCCGTCTCTTCGTAGAACGCGTCACGCGGGCTGAGCGCGAGCGGTGGAATCTCCGGGAGCATGATGGACAACGAATCGTTGTCAGACGTGTTATACACCGAAACGACGTCGCGCATCGCGTCGATCAATGCTTGGATCGTCGATTCGTCGTCCGCGCTCGTCACGATGAAGAGGACGTTCAATAAATCGGACATCTCGACTTCAATCTGATGCTTCTCACGTAAATACTTCTCAATCTCGAAGCCGGTGATTCCGAGCTCTCTGACCGAGACGAGCACTTTCGTCTCGTCAAGGGCGTACGTCGACTCAGAATGCAGTTCGGCGTGGCCGTATACGGATAGGTGCGGCATGTTATTGATGGCCGAACGCGCTGTACGAGCGAGCGAGAGGGCACGGTTGTTCATCGCCTCACCTTTCGTCGCGAGTTGTCGCCGGGCCGCGTCGAGCGAGGCGAGCAACAAATAAGACGTCGATGTCGTCGTGATCATCGACAACATCGCGTGAATTCGCTCAGGTGAGACGAGGCCCCGACGGACGTTCAAAATTGAGCTTCCCGTCATCGAACCGCCGAGCTTATGCACGCTCGTCGCCGCGACGTCAGCCCCAGCTTGCATGGCCGAGAGCGGCAATTCGTCATGGAACGGCAAGTGGACGCCGTGCGCCTCATCGACGAGGACAGGCACGTCCTGAGCGTGCGCGACCGCGACGATGCGCTCTAAGTCACCGGCCACCCCGAAGTATGTCGGGTTGATGACGAGGACGGCTTTCGTGTCCGGGTGCAACTCGAGCGCACGTTCGACAGCGCTCGCCGTGATGCCGTGGGCGATGCCGTACGTCTCGTCAAACTCCGGATGGATGAAGACCGGGTGGGCTCCTGTCAAAACGAGCGCCGACATGACAGACTTATGCACGTTGCGCGGGACGATAATCTTTTCGTTCGGTCCGACGACACCCATGATCATCGCCATGATGGCGCTTGACGTCCCTTGCACCGAGAAGAATGTCTCGTCGGCACGGAACGCGTCGGCGGCAAGTCGTTCCGCTTCAGCGATAGCTGCTTTCGGGTGATGCAAGTCATCGAGCGGTGCGATGTTGATTAAATCGATTTTGAGTGCGTTCTCGCCGATGAAGTCGCGAAACGCAGGATCCATTCCTTTTCCGCCTTTATGGCCAGGAATGTGGAATGCGATTGGATTCGTGTCGACGTGTTTGAGCAACGTGTCAAAAAGCGGTGTCTCGAGCTGTGTGGCAGCTTTCAATTTCAATAGTGAGCCCTCCTTGGAATCAGTTTGTAGGTGAGGTCGGTCAATAAAATCAAACTATATGTCTTTCCCCAATTGGCGTTTAAGAAATATCAGTAAAAATGATGCAACAAAAAAACTATAGAGATTTCCAACCCAACTTGCAATAGTTTTTTTTGTTGATACAATGAGTGACGAGGTGAACAATATGCAAATCAACTATCCAATCAATCCGGACTGGACGACCGAGGAGTTAATCGACGTCGTCGAGTTCTATAACCAAGTCGCACTCGCGAACGAAGGTGGCGTCGAACGGGAGGCATTTTTAGACGCGTATCGGACGTTCAAACGAATCGTGACGTCGAAGTCCGAGGAAAAACAATTGAGTGCCGTCCACGATGAACAGACCGGATACTCCACCTATCGTACGGTCCAAGCGGCATTAAAATCAAATACGAAGATTTTAAAAGTGTGAGTGTAGAAAGTGTGAGGAGACGCAACCGTTTTCTCATGCTTTTTTGTTAATTCCTGCAGAAATAGGGTACATATCACTAACAGTTAAATCAGGTTTAGGACCGGTTGAAGTGGGAATATACTCTCTAAGATAAAAAATTCAAAATAGTCAGACAATTATCTTTCTTTTTTGAATCTCATCTGATATACTCAATTCAACTCACTAAACCGTAACTTGTAGCCCAACTAAAGGAGTGTGGCATCTCATGAAACAAGTGATCGAGGCATTCAAAAGAAAAGACGCAGAAAAACGGATTCCGGTGCTGCGCTTAGAGATTGATTATGAATTGGCAACGCTCTTCGATGCAATGGCGTCACAAGATGATGCCACTGTCCAGGCTAGCAAGCATCGGTTAGAGAAATACCGCCAAGAACTTTTGCGTCTCGAAGCCTGACCCACAACCACCCATTCAACCAGTATTCCAAGCGGATACTGGTTTTTGTTTGGTACAATGCAGATAGAGGTGATATACATGTTGGAATGGTTTGCAATCGACTTAATCAAGCAAGCGGGGGAATATATTCGGCAACAGATTGACGAGCGGTACGAGATTGAGCGGAAGACAGGGAAAGGCGACTTGGTAACGGAGATCGACCGGGCCGTCGAACAGCTGATTGTCGACCGGATCCAAGACGCCTATCCGAACCATCATATTGTAGGCGAAGAGGGCATCTCAACCGGACCGGCCGACTTGACGGGGACGGTTTGGTTCGTCGACCCGATTGACGGCACGCTGAACTTTATCCATCAAAAGCGGATGTTCGCCATCTCGGTCGCTATCATGATTGACGAGGTCGTCGAATATGGGTTCGTCTACGATGTGATGGCGGACGAACTGTTCGTCGCGCGTCGAAATCAGGGGGCGACGTTAAACGGTAGGATCTTGCCTGCCATCGCAGAGCATTACGTAAGAGATGCATTCCTCAGCATGAACGCGACGTGGGTGACGCCGAACCGACAAATCGCACCGGAAGTGTTGGCGCCGATCGTCAAAGATTCGGTCGGGACACGTGCGCACGGTGCCGCCTCGCTCGAACTGGCGTGGCTTGCGGCAGGTCGCGTCGACGGCTATATCACAATGCGCAACATGCCCTGGGATTATGCGGCCGGTAAGTTGCTTGTCGAAGAAGTAGGTGGACGGGTCGCTTCCTTATATGGGGAGCCGATTCGTTACGATGGCAAGACGTCGGTCCTCGCCGGAAGCGAGACGTTCGTCAACGATGTCGTCAAGCATTACGTCATCGCCAAAGGCGCGACGCCGGAAGTACGGCCTGACTTAGAGATTCAGCCACAGGCGTCTTACAAAGATGTCGAGACGTTACTGCTTTTGGCAAACCCGCAGGAAGCGATGATTCAAGAACAGTTCAAAGCGGGGGAGACGTATGTCGCGATGCTCGGGGGCGAACTCGTCGGGGCATACATGCTCGTTCGGCGCAGCGACGAGTTGATTGAGCTCGTCAACATCGCCGTCAAGCCGGAACGCCAAAATCAGACGATTGGCCAACGATTGCTCCAAGACGCGATTCGGCGATCGAAGGGGAGCGGTGCGAAGCGGATGCTCGTCTGCACGGGCAACTCGAGTGTCGTCCAGCTCCGTTTCTATCAACAAGCCGGTTTTCGTTTCGAATCGGTCGAACGCGATTACTTCCCGAACCATGGGTACGCGGCGATTGAAGAAGACGGTCTCCCACTTCTCGACCGAATCTGTTTGACGCGAGATTTATAAATTGGAAAAGCCCGGGCATCGACTGTGCCCGGGCTTTTGTCATGATTGTTGGTTCGAGAGGACGCGACGGCGTAAGTTGATTCCGAAATACGTGGCGACCGCGCTTAACGCGAGGCTACCGATGATGATGGCGGCACTTCTTTCGGCGACGCCGACCCCGATACCGACAAACCCGGCAACGACGGCGATGGCGATGAGCACGAACAGCTTTTGCATGGAGATTCCCCCTTATTGTCTAATCTCCTCTATTGTATGCAAAAAAGATGATAAATGGAAACGGTAACAGTCGATAACGCTCGACAAAGGTAGTGGGACGTGTGCTATACTCTTAAAGTTGAATAAAAGATGAAACTTTTTTAAATAAGAGAGGACTAACTACATGAACGTAAGAACAAACCTTCGGAACGTAGCCATCATCGCCCACGTTGACCACGGTAAAACAACGCTAGTCGATGAATTGTTGAAACAGTCTGGGACATTCCGGACAAATGAAATGGTCGCTGAGCGCGCCATGGACTCGAACGATATCGAACGTGAGCGCGGAATCACGATTCTCGCGAAAAACACGGCAATCGATTATAAAGACACACGCATCAACATCGTAGATACGCCAGGTCACGCCGATTTCGGTGGAGAAGTTGAGCGAATCATGCGTATGGTTGACGGCGTTATCCTCGTCGTCGACGCGCGTGAAGGCTGCATGCCGCAAACGCGTTTCGTATTGAAGAAAGCACTCGACCAAGGTCTCCGTCCAATCGTCGTCGTCAACAAGATTGACAAGCCGATGGTACGTCCACTCGACGTCGTCGACGAAGTTGTCGACTTGTTGATCGACCTTGGAGCAGATGAAGATCAACTTGAATTCCCTGTCGTCTATACGTCTGCAGTCAGCGGTTCAAGTTCGTTCGATCCTGATCCAGAGAAGCAAGAAGATACAATCACGTACGTGCTCGACACAATCCTTGAGAACACGCCAGCGCCAATCGACAACTCGGATGAGCCGCTTCAGTTCCAAGTCACGATGCTCGACTACGATAACTACCTCGGCCGGATCGGTGTCGGTCGCGTCTTCCGTGGAAAAATCAAAGTCGGCGAGTCTGTGTCACTTTGCAAAACAGACGGTTCAATCAAGCAACTTCGTGTAACGAAATTGTTCGGTTACTTCGGCCTCAAGCGCGTTGAAATCGACGAAGCGAAAGCCGGTGACTTGATTGCCATCGCCGGGATGGAAGACATCAACGTCGGGGAGACGGTCACACCGGTCGGAAAAGAAGAGCCGCTTCCGCTCCTCCGCATCGATGAGCCGACGCTTCAAATGCGCTTCATGACAAACAACTCACCTTTCGCAGGACGCGAAGGCGATTTCGTGACAGCACGTAAAATCGAAGAGCGTTTGATGAAACAACTCGAGACGGACGTTTCACTCCGTGTCGAAAACACAGACTCACCTGACCAATGGATCGTTTCAGGACGCGGTGAACTTCACCTCGGAATCTTGATCGAGAACATGCGTCGTGAAGGGTATGAGCTTCAAGTTTCGAAGCCACAAGTTATCATCCGTGAGGACGAAGATGGTACGAAAATCGAGCCGTTCGAGCGCGTCATCATCGACGTGCCAGAAGAGTATACAGGTTCAGTCATGGAGTCGATCGGTCTCCGTAAAGGTGAACTTGCGAACATGAACACGAACGACAACGGTCAGACGCGTATGGAATTCATCGTTCCGTCACGTGGTCTCATCGGATACCGTAACGAGTTCTTGTCTGCGACACGCGGATACGGAATCTTGAACCACACGTTCGAAGAGTACCGTCCGTTCATCTCTGCTGACATCGGCGGCCGCCGTAGCGGTGTCATGGTTTGTATCGAACCTGGTAAGTCGACGGCTTACTCAATCGGTGCGCTTGAAGACCGTGGAACGATCTTCATCGAGCCAGGTACGGATGTGTACGAGGGAATGATCATCGGTGAATGTAACCGTGACGTCGACCTCGCCATCAACGCCGTCAAAGGGAAGCAGTTGACGAACATGCGTGCGTCATCAAAAGACTCGACACAAGTCTTGAAGCGTCCACGTGTCTTCTCACTCGAAGAGTCGCTCACATTCTTGAACGACGACGAGTACTGCGAAATCACGCCGGAGTCAATTCGTCTCCGTAAGAAAGTCTTGAACAAGAACGAACGCGAGAAGGCTGACAAGCGTCGTAAACTTGGTAAAGAATAATGAAATGGGAGCGCCTCGGCGTTCCCTTTTGTTTTGGATAGTGTAGAATGGATGTGTATGAAGTAAAGGGGGATTATCAGCTTGAAAGCTTCTCAAACGATGGACATCACACAAATCGATGTGCCGTGGATTGCCTCGCTCCTCGGCGTCGGCAGTGACGCGAACGACTTTTCGGTCGGGTTTAACGCGTTGATTATCACGGTCATCTTACTTACGATTCTCGTGTTCAAACTAGGTTTTGCCAAACAGTTGACGTGGTGGAAATCACTCGTCGTCTACATTCTCTTGTCACTCGGTGCCGGAACGATGGCGCTCGTCTTCTTCACGTGGCCGATTCCCGAAGTGCTTCTCGTCATGGCGATCGTCTTGGCGATTTATCGAGGACGCCTTTGGTGGAACCGCCGCCAAGGGATCGAATCCCACTAAAAAAATGACGTCCCGCACTATGC
>NZ_JNAA01000061.1:0-6633 GCF_000696055.1 Exiguobacterium sp. AB2 | reverse complement strand
GTGCCGGACAGGGCGGCTGAAGGGCAATGAAAACAGAGGAGCGCCATCCCTTCCGGGACGACGCTCCTCTGTTCAAAAACATTTGAAGTTTTTCAGTGCCCTCGGGATTTTTCCGTGGCGGTTTGTCGTCATTGGACTTGTGTGTAGAGCTTCTGCATATACTCGTTCACTTCATCGGCTGCTTGGAACATCATGAACGAGTGTTGCAAGATGATCTCTGGCGAGAAGCCGAGGTCGAGGTCGAGCGTCGATGCGAGTGTGACGTCACGATCGCTGTCGAGGACGCAACGGAAGTATTTGAACTCTTGGTTGAACTCGTTCAAGGCGTTCAAAATCGGCAAGTCTTCGACGTAGTCCGGTACGTGCGTCACGGTCGCGGCGTAGAGCTCGGCGTCCGTCGTCTTTTTGTTGAAGGCGATAATCATAACGGGCTGAGCCCCAGATTTAGTCGTTTCACGCGTCAAAAACGTTACGTGCGTATCTGTCTCGCTCTCTTTGAACGTCATGTTGCGTTCAGCGACGAGCGCTTTGAATGATTCCACTTTTTCTTCGAAGTTCACAAAGAAGTCCCCCTTAAAAGTCGTTACTCTAACTTTCGCCCATTTGGCTAGGGAAAGCAAGGGGAACTAGCGTTTCATCAACATTTTGATGGCCTCTTCGACCGTTTCCGACGTATCTTCGCCATCTTGTTGCGCCGTGATGATGCATTGCTCTAAATTCTTCGCGACGATAATCGTCGAGGCGCGGTCGAGCGCCGAACGGGCCGCGCTCAACTGGGTGACGACGTCACGACACTCTTTCCCTTCTTCCATCATGCGAATAATGGCCCGGATTTGACCTTCGACACGCTTCATCCGATTCAACACTTTCGCATCGTATTGATACTGTTCCATTCGATTCACCTCTATATAAAAATCGTTCAGTAACCCAACTATTTCTTGTGTAGTCTCATCTTAATACGTAGGGGAGTATGTGTCGAGTGACAACGTTTGATGGGAAGAATTTTTGAACGTTTACCATTTCGTCAAACATATTCCTTGCAATCAAATACCACAGGGGGTATATTAATGACATGGAAGCGAATTGTGCAACGAATCACAAACTTGAGTTGGACGCCCGCAACCAAATGAAGAGTAAGAACACCTCATTACACAAGAAAAGGATGGAGTTATAACCGATGAAAGCATCAGCTTTGAAACGACAAATGGATTTTGAAGTACCTGTGAACATCGTTGACGTCCGTGAACGCGACGAGTTTCAAGAAGCGCATATTGCCGGTGCGAACAACTATCCGCTTTCAGAGATGGCGGATTGGATTGACACGCTCGACCCGGATCAAGAATATATCGTTCTCTGTCGTTCAGGCGCACGCAGCACGCAGGCGACTTGGCAAATGGAGGCGAAAGGCTATAAAGTGGTCAATATAGAAGATGGCTTGATGAGTTGGCCAGGTGAAGTCGTCAAAGGAGGAAATGAGCAATGAGTAAAAAAATCGTAATCGTCGGTGGGGTCGCCGGTGGCGCTTCAGCAGCCGCACGCCTTCGTCGCTTAAATGAAGAGAACCAAATCGTCATGTTCGACCGGGGGGAGTATATCTCATTCGCGAACTGTGGTCTTCCATATTATATCGGTGACGTCATTCAAGACCGTCAAAAGCTGCTCGTCCAAACGGTCGAGGGAATGAACAAGCGGTTCCAGCTCGATATCCGCAATTTGACGGAAGTGACGAAAATCAACCGTGCTGAGAAAACGGTCACGGTCAAACACGTTCAAACGGGCGAGACGTATGACGAGTCTTACGATGTGCTCATCTTGTCGCCGGGTGCGAAACCGATTCGCCCGAACATCCCGGGGATTGAAGAAGCGGAAGACATCTTCACGCTCCGCAACATCCCAGATACGGATCAAATCCGCAGCTATGTCGATGAGAAAGCGCCGAAACATGCGACGGTCATCGGTGGCGGGTTCATCGGCATCGAGATGGCTGAAAACTTACGGGAACGTGGCGTCGACGTGACGCTCGTCGAGATGGCCGATCAAGTCATGACGCCGCTTGACCGTGAGATGGTGTCGCCGGTGCATGAACATATGCGTCTTCACGGCGTCGACTTACAACTTTCTGACGGCGTCGACTCGTTCTCTAATCAAGGGAAGCGCGTCCACTTGAAGAGCGGTCGTGTCATCGAGACGGACATGGTTGTCTTGTCAATCGGTGTCGCGCCAGAATCGTCGATTGCGACGGAAGCGGGACTCGAGACAGGCATTCGTGGCGCGATCCGCGTCAACGAGAAGATGCTCACGTCAGATTCGAACATCTACGCGATCGGGGACGCTGTCGAGGTGCTCGACTATGTCTTCAAAGAGCCGACGGTCGTTCCACTTGCATGGCCGGCCAACCGTCAGGGCCGCCTCGTCGCGGATATCATTAACGGTCGCGATGTGAAATACAACGGGACGATGGGAACGGGGATCGCTAAAGTCTTCGATATGACCGTCGCGTCGACAGGTTGGAACGAGAAGCGTTTGAAAGCGGCCGGTAAAGCGTTCGAAGCCGTCCACGTACACCCGGGTTCGCACGCAGGTTATTACCCGGGATCGACACCGGTGTCACTCAAGCTCTTATTCCACCCGACAACCGGTGAGATTTACGGCGCGCAAGGTGTCGGCATGAACGGTGTCGACAAACGAATCGACGTGATTGCGACAGCGATGAAAGGCGGATTGACGGTCCTCGACCTCCCAGACCTTGAACTCAGCTACGCACCGCCGTTCAGTTCGGCGAAAGACCCGGTCAACATGATCGGCTACGTCGCCTCGAACGTCGTCCTCGGCGACAACGAAGTCGTACATTGGAACGAGATTGACGACTTGGTCCAAAACGGTGCGACATTACTCGACGTCCGTGACGAGTCGGAACACGAACTTGGGAAAATCCCTGGCTCGATCAACGTTCCGCTCAACTCGCTACGCGATCACTTGGACAACTACAGCAAAGACGAAACGATTTACGTGACATGCCAAGTCGGGCTTCGTGGATATCTCGCATCCCGCATCTTGCGTCAAAACGGATTCAAGGTTAAAAACTTGAGCGGTGGCTACAAGACGTGGTCACAAGTAAAACGCGATTTCGATGCCATCGAGGCAGACGCGTCGGCAGCAAATGAGACTGCTGCAACAGCAACGGAGGAGGCACCACAAGCAATGATGAATCAACCAATCGGGGAACCGATTTTCCTAGATACGTGCGGTCTGCAATGCCCGGGACCGATCTTAGAAGTAAACAAAAAAGTCGCTGAACTAGGCGAAGGCGAGACACTTCGTGTCCTCGCAAGCGATCCAGGCTTCTTCGCTGACATCGAGGCGTGGGCGAAAAAGACGGGCAACAAACTCGTTTCGAAACAGTTCGTCAACGGTCGAGTTGAAGCGATTCTTCAAAAAGGAAATGGCCCTGCGGCCGTCCAAGCAGGTGCACCAGCAGCTGACGGCGCATCGATGGTCGTCTTCAGCGGTGACCTTGACCGTGCCCTCGCTTCATTCATCATCGCCCAGGGTGCGGCGGCGATGGGTAAAGACGTGACGATGTTCTTCACGTTCTGGGGTCTCAACGTCATCCGTAAACCGGACGCACCGGAAGTGAAGAAACAAGGTCTCGAGAAGATGTTCGGCATGATGATGCCGTCACACGCAGGCGAACTCCCGCTCTCGAACATGAACTTCGGTGGCGTCGGACAGAAGATGATGAAGAAAGTCATGAGTGACAAGAACGTCCCATCACTCGACGAAATGATTAAGTCAGCCCAAGAGGCAGGCGTCAAAATGGTCGCTTGTACGATGTCGATGGACGTCATGGGCATCAAGGAAGAAGAGTTAATCGATGGCATCGACCTCGGTGGTGTGGCAGCATACCTCGGGGCAGCTGAAGGCGGCAACTTGAACCTCTTTATCTAATCGCATCGAATCGTAAGGACGACCGGTCACGTGACCGGTCGTCCTTTTTTACGGTCGCGTCAAACGATGAGATTGTTGAAAAGGATTGCATTTTTAAACGTTTTTCCTATAATTCTACTCATGTAAAGAAAGTTGACATAACTTTTTCTTATAACTCACACATACACGGAGGATTTAAAGATGGAGAAATTCGTAGAAGATCTCGTTTCATCAGCCAACGACCTGCTCTGGTCGTCAGTGCTAATCGTTGTCCTTGTCGCCTTAGGTTTGTACTTTACCGTTCGCATGGGGTTCGTCCAGTTCCGGATGTTTCCAGAGATGGTTCGTCTCTTATTCAAAGATGGCATGAAGCGTGAAAAAGGCCAAGTTTCGTCGTTCCAGGCATTCGCCATCGGGACGGCTGCACGCGTCGGGACTGGGAACATTGCCGGTGTCGCGACTGCAATCGCGCTCGGAGGCCCGGGAGCCGTCTTCTGGATGTGGCTGATCGCGCTCATCGGATCAGCTTCAGCGTTCGTCGAAAGCACGCTCGCGCAAGTGTATAAAATCCGAGACGGTCGCACATGGCGCGGAGGTCCGGCTTACTATATGGAACGTGCGCTCGGTCAGCGCTGGCTCGGGATTTTATTCGCCATCTTGATCACGTTCTCGTTCGGTTTCGCCTTCAACTCGGTTCAGTCGAACACAATTTCGTTGTCAGTCAGCAACCAGTTCGGGATTAGCACGACAACAGTCGGTATCATTTTGGCGCTCGTCACTGCAGTCATCATCTTCGGTGGGATTCAATCGATTGCCGTTCTTTCGAGTATCATCGTTCCGGTCATGGCGGGTGGCTACATTCTACTTGCCACTTGGATTATGATTACGAACGCTTCACTATTGCCTGAAGTGTTCGGCTTGATTTTCTCGGAAGGCGTACTCGGTCTTCAGCAACTGTTCGGTGGTGCCATTGGAGCAATGGTACTTCAAGGGATCCGTCGTGGTCTCTTCTCGAACGAAGCGGGAATGGGTTCAGCCCCGAACGCGGCAGCTACAGCTGAAGTATCACACCCGGTTAAACAAGGGTTGATTCAATCACTCAGTGTGTTCGTCGATACACTTCTCGTTTGTACATCGACAGCGATGATTATCTTATTGTCAGGCGTCGCCGGTTCAGAGTCGTTCGCTGGTGTCGAGTTGACACAAGCCGCGCTCACGGCCGAAGTCGGTCCGATGGCGACATCGTTCCTCACAATCGCGATTTTCTTGTTCGCGTTCAGCTCGATTCTTGGAAACTACTACTATGGTGAGACGAACATCCAGTTCATTTCGGATAAAAAGATTTACGTCACGCTCTACCGCATCGGTGTCGTCGGTATGGTCCTCTTCGGAGCGGTCCGTTCGGCCGGTCTCGTCTGGTCAATCGCGGACGTGTTCATGGGTCTCATGGCACTCGTCAACTTGTATGCGATTTTCCGCCTCGCGAAAGTTGCCCGTCTCGTCCTCGACGATTATTTGGAGCAGCGCCGTCAAGGCGACGATCCGGTCTTCTACGCCGATTCGATTGAAGATCTACCAGGCCGCGAGTACATCGAAGCTTGGGAATCAGAAGAAGAAGTCAAAACAGGTACGATCCGCTCATAACGAAAGAACCGTCTACGAAAGCACGTAGACGGTTTTTTTGCGCCCGAAAGATGGGTAAACTGAAGAAAAGGGGGGCGTTCAATGATGGAGACGACACACTATATACGCATTTCCCCGGAAGTATGGGTCTCATTCGGACAAGACCCGGAAATGATTTTAGATTGGCTGCTGCACGTGCATAGTCAACAACGTGACACGTATGAGACGTTGACGCTCCCCAATATCGAACGTTTCCAAAAGATTCTTGGACAAATCGAGATTTATATCGATGGGGATGACACGTACAACTTAGAGATGGCCGTCATCGGGGAAGAGTTGATCGTCAACGAGAAGCAGGCGGTCGTCGTCGGCATCTTGACGCCGCAATTGCTGCACATTGTCAGAGACGCACTCGGTGCGTTCACAAAAGAAGACGTCGCCGACATGGCGTTCGTCGACCATGACGGACTCGACGAGATTTGGTTGAAGTGGACGTCGCTTCGACGGTATTGTGAGGCCGCAGCCGAGCGGGACGAACTCGTCTTGATTTACTATGAATGAAGTCGATCAGGTGGTATAATATTGAAAAAATGGATGGTGATACACGGTGGGGGACTTCTTCATCACGACAGCGTTCTTTTTTTCATTGATTAGCCCGATTTTTGCCTATCGGACGGGACAGAAATGGCTCGGTCGCGTCAACATGTTGACGTTGCTAGTGTTCGTGGTCAGCTTTTTATCCGTGCATGGGTTTGTTATGTACAATACGTGGTTGGTCGCGGCCATGTTCGGCTTATTCTTTCTAAACTTGTTATTCGCCATCATCAACAGTTCGATGTTTATCCACGACCGGCATCCGCGCGCCTCGGTCGTCAAAGTAGTCGGTACGGTCAGCGTGATCTTTCTCGGATGCCTATTGACCGCTTATTATTTCGATTTACATGGGGAATGGTGGGAAACGATAATCGGAGCAA
This sequence comes from Exiguobacterium sp. AB2, assembly GCF_000696055.1. Classification (NCBI taxonomy): domain Bacteria; kingdom Bacillati; phylum Bacillota; class Bacilli; order Caryophanales; genus Exiguobacterium; species Exiguobacterium sp. AB2. The sequence goes on along the minus strand of NZ_JNAA01000061.1, from coordinate 109 downwards.
CCGTTCCGACCGTCACACTGTTCGTGACCGGGGTGTTGTTGCTTCATCTAAAACAACTCGATCAACAGCCAGAAGCATAAAAGAACGCTCGGAGCCTCAGGCGAGGGCA
>NZ_JNAA01000060.1:0-2524 GCF_000696055.1 Exiguobacterium sp. AB2 | reverse complement strand
AAGTTTACGAACTTCGCGGTTAATCGGGACACAGGGAGGAACTAAACGATGGCAGATGTACGTTACTACGGAACAGGCCGCCGCAAACACTCGGTGGCTCGCGTTCACCTCGTTGCAGGTGACGGTAAAGTTGTTGTAAATGGCCGTGATATCTCAGAATACTTCGGTCATGAGACTTTGATCATGATGGCTAAATCACCACTCGTATTGACTGAAACAGAAGGTAAATACGATGTAATCGTTAACGTTAACGGTGGTGGATACACTGGACAAGCTGGAGCGATTCGCCACGGCGTATCACGTGCGCTTCTTCAAGCGGACCCAGAATTCCGTCCAGGCCTCAAAGAAAAAGGCTTCTTGACTCGTGACGCACGTATGAAAGAGCGTAAAAAATACGGTCTTAAAGCAGCACGTCGCGCACCACAGTTCTCGAAGCGTTAATCTTCGGGCAAGTTGGTCTTTTACTCTCCCCCTTTCTGGGTGGAGAGTTTTTTTGTATGCAATTTACCGATTTCTGTTTCATCAAGAAAACGCTTTTTTTGATATACTGTTAGCGAGACAGAAATTAGGGGGAAATGACATGCTTACAGTCGAACAAGTTCGTGAAGAATTGGCGGGGTTAGTCGATCCGACGATTAACCGTACGCTTGGTGATACAGCTGGTGTGAAAGATGTCCGCATCAAAGAAGATTATGTGAGCGTGAAAGTGGCGCTCGGTCAGACCGGGAGCGGGGAACAGTTACAACTGCAACAAGAGATCGTGACGCTCTTAAAAGGCAAAGGCTTCAAGACGGTCGGCCTTCGCTTCGAAGCGCTCAACGACGAGAGTCTGAAGGAAGCGACGAAGCCGGCCATCCTGCGTGAAAACTCAGGGACGACGTTTATCGCCATCGCCTCAGGTAAAGGCGGTGTCGGCAAATCGACCGTATCCGTCAACTTGGCGGTCGCACTCGCGCGTGCCGGTAAAAAAGTCGGATTGATTGATGCGGACATTTACGGTTTCAGTGTGCCGGACATGCTCGGGATTGAAGAACGTCCGGTCGTGCGCGGAGAGAAGATTATCCCGGTCGAGCGGTTCGGTGTCAAAGTCATCTCGATGGGCTTCTTCGTCGAGGACAATGCGCCGGTCATTTGGCGGGGGCCAATGCTCGGGAAGATGCTCAATAACTTCTTCAATGACGTCGAGTGGGGTGATCTCGATTACCTGCTCCTCGATTTGCCGCCAGGAACGGGTGACGTCGCGCTCGACATCCACTCGATGCTCCCAGCTTGTCAGGAGTTGATCGTGACGACGCCTCACGCCACGGCAGCGTTCGTCGCGGCCCGTGCCGGTGCGATGGCGATTAAGACGAACCATAAAGTACTCGGCATCATCGAGAACATGGCTTACTTCGAGAGCAAGGTGACAGGCGAGAAAGAATACGTCTTTGGTTACGGTGGTGGGGAGAAATTGTCTGAAGCGTTGAAGAGTAAGCTGCTCGCCCAAATCCCGCTCGGCCAACCTTATGACAATGAAGAAGACTTTGCGCCGTCGGTCTACCGTGACGGCCACCCGTTTGAAGCGACTTACGATGAATTGGCACAAGCGGTGATTGAACAAATAGAAGGGTGAATGGTTAACAGATGAAAGTACAAGGTTTTTTACGGTTGTTTTGGACAACACTCGTCTTCGGGACATTATTTGGGTTCGTGATGAACTTGTTGGCGAACCCGGGTTATTTAGTGAGCCAGTCATGGGCCGCCATCGTGACGGCACTCAGTTATTCAAGCACGTGGACCGGAATCAGCATGATGGGCTTTTTTGCTTATTTGATCGTGCATCGTGTCGGACTGGATTTATTTCGTGGACCGAGGCTTTGGAATCGTGTCCAAGTGCTCTTGATCGCCTTCGCTTTATTTGATGCTGTCTACCTTCGTATGCTTGCGTTTAGTAACGATCATATGTGGCGCTATATCGGAGAGATGGTCGTGTTAGTCATCGTCTCTTGGATTGTCGCGACGAGCAAGGCGAGACAGACGAATGCGAGTGCGTTTATCCCGACCCTCTTCTTGATGATTGTCATCACGTTGATTGAATGGATTCCTGCGCTTCAAACGACAGATGAGGTCGCGCTTCTTTGGCCGGCCTTAGCGACGCTTGTGTTCGCGAACGCGTATCAAGTGTTGATGTTGCATCGGTTCCAGGCGCCTGTTGAGGCACCGGTCGAGGCGCGTCAGCCAAAAGGTTCGAAAAAACGTGTCACGTCAAAGTCGTCTTAACTGAAAAATCGAGAAAGGGGAACGTCCGACTGGACGTTTCCCCTTTTTTTGCTACAGGAATGATCAGGCGAAAGAAATTCAAAAAACAATAAAGTTTTTTTAGAAAAACAGTTGACGAATATTAGGGGCGCTGATATATTAATAAACGTCGCTGCTGTTCCTTTCGGAACATCAGAAAGTAAGTGAAAAAAATAATAAAAAGTGATTGACTTTCACAAGTCGAATCGCTATTATTAAAAAGTCGCTAACACGACAACGAATTGGT
>NZ_JNAA01000059.1:0-14443 GCF_000696055.1 Exiguobacterium sp. AB2 | reverse complement strand
GATTGCCACAATAACTAAGCTTCCTATCATAACGTGTCGCTTGTCTTTCAATGAATTTTGCTCCTTTTGTTCAAGTTTTCAACTTACAGTTCTATCACATTCAGCACGGGTCACCGCTCTAACAACATTATCTAAACAATCATTTTCTCCTTCTTTGGCCTAGAGAGTGACCAGACTAAAATGTGTGGCGAACGGGAAAAGAGTTACCATCTTATTCAGTTTTCGCTATAAGGAGGCATCTTTATGCCAAAAGATCCAAAACTCGAGCGCTTTGTCTTACGCTTCTCCGTTTTTGCCTCGCTCTTCTTCGCCATCGCCGGCATTCTCGTCGGCCTCTGGCTGTCCTCGTCGTTCATCTTGTTCGACGGTGTGTATTCATTCTTGAGCGTCATCATGAGCTGGATCTCACTCCGGGCCGGCGTCTTCATGTTGACGGCCGATAAGCGCTTCCCGTTCGGCAAGAGCACGATTGAACCGTTCATCATCTTGTTCCAATACGGCGTCCTCTTATTCGTCATCGTCAACGCCTTCCTCGGTGCAATCGATGATATCCGCGCTGGCGGGAACGACCTCGTCCTTAGCGGTGCCCTCGTCTACCTTGCCATCAGCGCCGGCATCTCGTATAGCATCTATCGCTATTTGAACAGCTTCAAGATGAAGGTGAGCTCCGGGCTCGTCACGGCGGAAGTCGTACAATGGCGGCTCGATACACTACTCACCGTCAGCGGCCTCATCGGATATCTCATCGCCCAAGTGCTCGTCTGGCTCTCGTTCGAGGCCGTCGCCCCTTACATCGACCCGGTCATGCTCATCTTGAGCGCCCTTTGGCTCGTCCGCACCCCGCTCATCGAGATGTGGACGGCCATCAAAGAACTGATTGACATGGACACGGGCACGCCCTACAGCAACCAAATTCGGTTGACCGTACTCCAAGTCGCCCATCAGTTCGACGTCGACAAGACATACGTCCGCACGACGAAGTCCGGCAACGTCTTGTTCCTTGAAATCGACCTCGTCGTCCCACGCGACTACCCGTACGACACGATCGCCGACCAGGACAAGATTCGGCAACAGTTGTTCGACGCGCTCGCCTTCTTACCGTATGAGAAATGGCTGACCGTCTCGTTCACCCATGACAATCGTTGGGCGGAGTAAACCCTTAATCCTCGGTGTCCATTTGCGCAAGACCGGCTTCTAGTATCCGCTTTGTCCGTTTCATGGCTTTATACTCTTCTGTCGTCATCAATCGGACGAGTGACCATCCACCAAGCCACATGCCTAATTTAATGTAGCCTCTTGGGATTGGTACTTGTGACGAGTCGCAACATCTACGGTCACAAAATACGAGAATCGCCGTTTCATATTCTGCGCGGTAGTGACAATCAAACTTATGGTCTTTGACGAACTGTTCATGCCCGCAATGGCTACATCTCACAATCATGGGAAGTCACCTCGAATTCATCGATTTTAAGTCCCCTTAGTCATCTCAAAAAAGCGCTCATCGTTCAATTCCCGATTTCGACTTCTAAACCTGGTCAATTATTGTTTATCCCCCGAACATTTGAGGAATAGGCATACATCTTATGTTTTGGAGAAAGAAGGTGTCATCCTCGTGACTTGCCCGAAATGCGGAACGAAAACCCGCTCGCGAACGACTGCTTGTCCGACGTGTGGCCACCGCTCACGTCGCTATCGCTGGTTCGTCGTCCCATTTGCCATCGCCCTCATCGCGTTTATCGCCGTCGTCACGAACGCTTATTTCAAGGACAGTTCGCGCTCGGCCGACTCCCTTGCCGACAAAGTCCGCTTGAATGTGACCGACGACACCGTCTCGGCGGATGCGGCGACTCCCGCCGACCTCGACGCCTTGCAAGACAGCCTCTTTACCGTCAGCAACGGCACCGGTTTCTTAATCAGTCCACAAGACGTCTTGACGGCCGCTTCGAACGTGGCCGGTTTGACGGATATCATCCTCGAACGGGACGGAAACGAGATCGCCGGGACGGTCGTCGGGCGAAACGACGCCATCGCCGTCATCCGTATCGAACAAGTTGATTTGACGCCGTTCTCGTTCACCCAGGCGATCGCCGCAAGCGATGAGTCACTCCTGACGATGACGTCGAAAGACCGCATCAACGGTACGGTCACGTTCAGTGAGACGGGCTATGAGCGAAACTTCGATTTGCCGCGTTACGCGATCGGCAGTCCGCTCCTCACCGAGAACGGGCGTGTGCTTGCCATCCATTTGCGTGAGCTGACGTTACCGGTCATTTTGTTCGAACAAGACGTCCAGTCGTTCCTCGAATCGGATACGCCGGCACCACCGACGGCCGAACTCGCACCGGTCGCGCCGATCTCTCCGCTACCGAAAGAGGCCCCTGTGACGGAAGCACCGGCTCCTGCACCAGCTCCAGCTCCTGCGCCGGCGGAAGAAACGCCGCCAGCACCCGAGACACCAGCCGAGCCCGAAGCACCGGCTGAACCAGCCGAACCGGCACCAGCTGTCGAGGAGCCCGTAGAAGCGACCCCGCCGCCTGAAGAGGAGGCACCAGCTGAACCGGCTCCACCTGAGGAACCGGTGACCGAACCTGAGCCGCCAGTGACCGAACCGCCGGCTGAACCGGAAACGCCGGTGACGGAACCGGCCGAACCGGTCGAGCCGGAAAAACCGGCGGCCGACACCGATAAGCCGGTGAAAAAGCAGGACAACAAGCCAACCGATAAACCGAAAACCGAGCCACCGGTAAAAGAAGACAAGCCGAAATCAGAAGAATCGAAAGAAGACCCAGCGGCATCGTCCGATGAGCCTGTCGACGAAGAAAGCACGCCTTCCGAATGACGGAAGACGTGCTTTTTCACGTGTCTTTGTTGAATTTCCGTTGCAAATTGCCGAGCAGCCCACCGAGCAACAGCAGAATGATCGACAACATCCAAAACGGCATGACGTCCTGCAACAACCAGACGAGCAAGGCGCTAAATCCGATGACCGCGCCGAGCCAAACGATGTTTCCTTTTCCCATACCCTCACCTCAACCCCATCATAACACATCGATTCGGTGCGCCGTCGCCTGTGGCGGCAAGGAACGCGTCATCTTCTCGTCGTGTTCGACCCGGACGTGTTGGCCGATCGCGAGCGGCGGCTCATGCTCGAGCTCCTCTTCCAAATGAAAAACGATTCCGTCAAACGGCTCGGCTTCCGGCGATGGGGCGACGCGAATCTTCGCTTCCACGATGTCGACGATATAGCCTGTGAACGTGGCCATCTTGACTCCCTCCTTCGTGTCGGATGTGTACACTTTTTCTTTTCCCATTTTTTGAAAAAACTCTACTCGTGATGCTGATTCACTTGTATAATAAAGCAACAATCCTAAACGTACGGAGGGACCAAGATGACGAAACACACCATCGACTTACACACCCCAGAATTTCAACGGACGTTCCTCGAGATGATGTTGCTTGAAGAATTAACGGAGACATATAACGCCGAGGCGATCGAGACGCTCGTCACGCGCGGCGAGACCCGGTTCCCGGACGACCCGTTCTTCCCGGCGATGCGCGCCTATCCGCTCATCCGCGAAGGCGAGTTCGACCAGGCGAAGCAACAGCTCGACGCGGCGAGTACGCTCGGCGACCACTACCTCATTCATTGCCTGCTCGGCGCGCTCAGCGACGACGCCGGCTTCACGTTCGAGGCCGAACAGCATTACCTTCGGGCCATCGAACGGTTTCCGAACGTCCCGATGACGCAGCGGGCCATCGCCATCCATTACTTCCACCGCAAGTTCTACGGGGAAGCCGGGCTCCATTTGATGCATTACGTCCGACTTACCGGATTCAATGAAGAGACGGTGCCGATGCTACTCGATTTCTTCCAAGTGTATGACGAGATTCCGCTCGAGATGAACGATGAGCTCTTAAAAGCCGCCATCGGCTACTTGAACGCGAACCCGCGCAACCCGCACGCCCATTCGCTCTACGCTTCGATTTGCAGCCACCGGGTCGACATGCTCGTCAAAGGCAAGCCCGATCAAGACACGCTCGATGACGAGACGATTCACATGTTGCTCGAAGTCGAAGAGCACGGCATGTGGAGCGCGACGTATGACGACAGCGAGGACCAGATGTTCCGCGCCATGTTCGCCGACTATGTCGACAACGTCATCTTACCGAACACGTCTAAGTTTTATGTCTATCGTCTTCGTCTTCGCTATTGGTACCACCGTCTCACGCACCGGGTGACGGGTGGATATGCGGATTCGTCGATACGCTAACAAAACCCGCCTTCTGAGTGAAGGCGGGTTAGTTTGTTATTGGAATTTATGCATAATCAAATAGTCTTTGTTCACATACGCAGTTCTTGATAAGCCACTGACGGGAAAGACAACCAAAAAATAAATACCTGGTTCAACGGTCGTTTGTAGTGTTTGATAAGTGACACCATTTCCGCTCGTCGAAACAAACGGATCACTGAACGCAAGCGGTTCTTCGTTTAAATCATAAATCCCAAACGCAAAATAAGGAGAGATACGTGCATCACCAAATGCACCAAAGAAATCTAACTTCGTTCGTTTTTCTACATTGAAGACATAGATGTCAACATCATCAAGATTCGATGTCGTTCCGTGAATATACCCATCTGCATAACGTAGAAGATCGGATTTCATCCACTCGCCATTAGGTTCTTCTTCATACGTATCTCCTTTTCCAACTGGAATAGGAAGCGTAGGAACTTGAACCTCTTCTATAAATGCCGTGCGACGCGCATCAAGTAAACTAAGTTGACGAACTGGGACAGCGTAGTTCATGTTTTGAGAGTTTTCAAACATCCAAGTCACCACACCGACTACCTCACCATAAATATTCAGAAGCGGACCTCCTGAATTCCCATACGTTGTACTCGCATTGAACTGATAGTATTCAAACCCGTCTAGTACGACGCTATTATTGCTAATCATCCCCTCTGTAATTGTGTTGCTCACACCACGCGGACTCCCCAGCGCGTAAATTTTTTCTCCAGTCGCCACTCTAGTTCCATTCATTTTTAAAATCGGTGGTGCCGGAGCGATTCTTGAAATATCGAGAACGGCCAAATCCAATGTCTCATCATATCGTTTTATCACGTTTGTGCGTATGAACGATCCATTTGCAAATGACACTTTCGCTTCCACGTTCTCTTCACCTTGAAGGACATGGAAATTCGTCACAACTTCTCCTTTATTTACGACAAATCCACTTCCAGAAGAAACGACTTGTCCTCGATCATTTAACATCTCAATTAATGCTACAGATGGATTAGCCATTTTGAATAAATCAGTTGCGTTATACTTTCGTTTTGTAACCGTCACCGCAACATTTTGTTTAAGTTTCGTTCCTTTTACGGTAACTGTTACGGTTGTTTTACCGGCAGACTTTCCTGTGATTTTTCCATTCACAACGGTCGCCACTTTAGGATTTAGAGACTTCCATACATAGACAGGTTTCTTCACGCCAGACGCAGTAGCTTTTACCACCTTCGAAGCACTTGCCATCACTGTAACCGCTTTAGGAGTAACGGTTAGCTTTTGAGATGCATCAACCGGATGTGGAAAGACATTTAAAAATAAAACAATTATTAATGCGATACTAAGCCAACGTTTCATACATTTTCCTCCTCTTCTCAATTCAGTCTCATTATAAAAAAAGCAACAGACAAAAAGTTTTTTTCTTCGTGCGAAATGGAAATGTATTCCTTAAGATTTGATTACTCTTTTGTTCAATCCCGCGCTACTCTCAAACGGTAATTACTCCACGCAAAAAGGCACTTCGCAGTAACGAAGTACCTTACAAATTGAGTCATGTCCGCTTACTTCATAAACGGATGAATCGGTCCGCGCAACTCGAACGAGTAATCCTCGTGGTTGACGATGCCGACGACCTCGTCGCTCTCGAGCAGCTCCATCAAGAAGCCGGCCATCTCTTCGGCCGTATGGTACTTCTCGACGTTTTGGCTATAGTCGAAATTCTCCTCTTCCCGGGCCCGGCTCGCGAAACCGGTCTCGGTCGCTGCCGGCGCGAGCACTTTCGCCCGCAATTTGTCCCCATTGTTCATCAACTCACGGGCAAGTCCTTCCGTATAGGCGCTGACATAAAACTTCGTCGCACTGTACGTCACGCCTTTTTTCGCGATATGGTAGCCGACGACCGACGCGACGTTCAAAAGCGTCGCCCCTTCGACGTCATGGTAGTCGCGAACGTACAAGTTCGACAGCACCGTGAGCGCCTCAACGTTCAGACGGACCATGTTTTCCATCTTTCCGACCTCGGCGTCTTTCACGAAGTTCGAGTCCCCGAACCCAGCGTTGTTGATCCACGTCTCGATGTCGAGGTCGGCGAGCGACTCGTACAAGGCGTACACGTTCTCGCTATACGAGAGGTCGTTCGTCTTCAAGATGACGTCGCTGTCCGGCGAGATCGACTTAATTTCTTTACGCAACTTCTCGAGTTCGTCTGTACGACGCGCGACGAGAACGAGCGACTTTCCTGCTTTCGCGAGTCGTTTCGCCGCCTCGTATCCGATCCCCGAACTTGCACCTGTGATGACCGTATACTTCATATCATTTCCCCTTCTCTACTAAGAATGCATTCTTTTCGGCAATTCCCGAAATGGATACCGGTCAATCCTTCGGACGTACAAAAAGCCGTCCGAAGACGGCTTTCGTCACGTATTGAACTTGCCAATCAACGTCTGGAGATCTCCAGTCATGTTGCCGAGCGATTCGGCGACCCCGTTCAACTCTTGAATCATCGCAAGCTGAGAGTCGCTCGTCTCTCCGACACCGCGCATCGTCGTCGCCATCTGTTCACTCTCGCTCGCGATTCCGAGCGCGGCCGTCGCGACTTGTTTCGTCGTCAAAGCGATCTCGCTCGACGCCTTTCGGATGTGGAGCGTGTTGTCGACCGACGTCTGCAGCTGTTGAACGATTTGACCGAATGCATGCGTCGCTTGTTCGAGTAATCTTGTGTTCACCTCGACACGCTTTGCACTCATTTCATGACGCGTCAGTACCGCATTCGACTGGACTTGAATCGATTCGATTAACCCGGCGATTTGCGTCGCCGACTGCTTCGATTGTTCGGCGAGCTTCCTTACCTCTTCGGCGACGACGGCGAATCCTTTTCCTTGTTCGCCGGCCCGGGCCGCTTCAATCGCGGCGTTCAAGGCGAGTAAGTTCGTCTGGTCGGTAATCGATTGGATGACCTCGGTGATTAGTGCGATCTCGTCCGACTGTTGCTTGAGCGTCGCGATCGACTCACCTGTGAGGCGTGTCTCGGTCTCGAGGGCGAGCACTTCCTGTTTCGCTTGCTGAATCGTCTCCCCGCCGTCCTCGGCGAGCTTCAGGCTAGTCGAGACGTCTTCACTGATCGTGCCGATGGAGCGAGCGATTTGGTCGACGCCTTCGTCCGCTGCGGCGACTGCCTTGACGCTGCCGGTCGCCTCGCGCGCCTGTGCGACCGTCTCCTCGACGACCCGCTCAATCATCCGCGTCGTCTCTTCCGTCTGCGATGACATCTCTTCGGTGCTCGCATACAGCTCTTCTGACTGGGCCGTGATCTCTTGGGCGTTCCGGCTCACTTCGTCAATCAACTCGCGCAAGTTGAGTTTCATGCCGTTGAAGCCGACCATGAGTTGACCAATCTCGTCACGCGTCAGCGCCTCCAAGTCGTCTCGTGTCAAGTCGCCGCTCGCGACGACATCGACTTCTCTCGCGAGGAGACGAAGTGGCACGGTGACCATCCGTTGCAAGAAGTAGCCCGCTCCGAGCGTAAGGACGAGAATAAGGATAGCGACGCCGGCCGAATACAGAACAGCGCTCTCGCCAAGATTCTCGAGCTCGTCTTGTTTCGCGAGCATCGCCGCCTCCGACTCGGCTTGAAGCGTTTCACCGGTCTCGGTGATCGACTTCGTCACGTCTGGCATGAGTCGGAGCGTCAGTCGCTCGATGTCTTCCGCGTTCCCCGCATCCGCCGCTGCGATCGCTTGCGTCGCCAGCTCGTCATAGCCTGCCGCGTAAGCCAACAGACGTTCGAACTCGCTCCGTTCGTCGTCCGTCTTGGCCAGTCGCATCAACTCCTCGATCGCGGCTGTCTTCTCTGTCCCACCGCGTTCGATTTGTTCACGACGCTCGTCGTTTTGGACGAGGATATAGCCGCGTACGCCGTACGCTTGCCGCGTCATGCCGAGCGACAAGTCATCGGCCGCCTTCATCTTCATGACGTCCTCGGCAATCATCGTCTTATACTGACTCGTCATGTTGTGAAGCGTCCACAGGTTATAACCCATGCCAACCGTGACGAATAGGAGAATCAAGCCGATGCCACTGAATAGTTTTTGCGTTAACGATAGTGTTTTGAATCGTTTCATGTCGTTCGAGGAACGTGTCCCCTTCCACCTCTATTTCTCTTTTTTTGGAACTACATGGATTTTATCGGATGGTGCAAACGTTTTTCCAATGCTAGCACTACTTTTTGTTCGGATTGACCTATATTTTGATTTTCTGGTTCTCGAAATGGACAAAAAAACCGCAACGGACGTCCGCTGCGGTCTCCTCTTTATAGTTTGAACTGCGATACCCGGTTCGAGAGTTCGACCGCACGCTGTTCCGTCTCCTGCATCCGCTCTTGCACGTCGTTGAACCGTTCGACCGAGCGTTGGACCTTCTCCGAGATCGACTGCGTCCCGTCCGCCCCTTCCGTCACGGTCGTCGCGACTTCTTGGATGACACCGAGAATCGTATCGGTCATATGACGGAGCTGAAGCGCGTTCCCTTCGAACGTCTTCGCCGTCTCACCGAACACGGTCGCGTCCGCCTCGTACTGCGTCGCCGACGCCTCGAGCCGGTCGTAGTCTGACAAGACCGTCGTGTCGAGGAACGACAACATATCGGCCGAGCTCGTATTCAACCGTTCGACCGAGTCGATGACCGTGTTCGATACGTCTCGAATCTCGTTCACCGTCTGGCGTGAGTTCTCGGCGAGCTTCCGAATCTCCGAGGCGACGACGGCGAAACCGCGTCCCGCGTCCCCGGCCCGCGCCGCTTCGATGGAAGCGTTCAAGGCGAGCAAATTCGTCTGATCGGCGATGGCGAGGATCGCGGTCGTCAAGACGCGAATCTCTTCAACCGACTTCGCCCCCCGAATCGCCTCGTCGAGTTCGACCCGCTTCGCCTCGATGATCGCGGTCGCTTCCGTTTTTGATTGGATGGCCTGCGTGCGCATCGCATGGGCGCGCTGTTCGACATGTTGCGCCGTCTCGGCGCTGTCGTTCGACAGGTCGACGATTGAATCGATTGAACTGCCCATCTCTGTCGTCGATGCGCTCATCTCTTGCGAGGAAGCGGCCGTCTCTTCCATGCCGGCCGTCAGTTCTTCGACCGTGCCGGACGTCTCTTCCATGTAACGGCTGAGCTGCGTCACTTCGGCGGCGACTTCTTTCGACGAGACGAGGACGACTTTCGCCGTCTCGTCGACGTCAATCATGATGTCACGAAGCGAGGCGATGAACGTGTTGAACGAGCGGCTCACTTGTGCGATCTCGTCATTCGACGTGACCGGAATCGACATCGTCAAGTCACCGCCTTGCGTCGCGAGCTCGTCAAACTTCGTCTGAAGCGTCCGCATCGGCCGGATAATCGAACGGAGCAGGCTCAAGCCAAGGAAGAGGAGGAACGACACCGCGCCGATTGTCACGGCGATGAGGGCGATGAGCGACTGTTTGAACTCACGTTCCATAGCGGCACCGACCCGTACCGACCCTTCCGAGTTATAGGCGACGAGCGCCGTCAAACGCTGGGTGAAGTTGTCGTACGTCGCTTGGGACTGGGCGTCATAGTAAGATCGCGCCATCCCGTTGTTGCCGGACGTACTGAAGATGAGCATGTTGTCGGACACTCGCTGATACATCTCCCATTGACGCGAGAAGTAGTCGAACAGTTCTTTGTCCGTCGCACTCGTCACCGTCGCCTCGTATTTCGGGGCAATTTCATTGATGCGAGCCCGGATGTCTTGCATCTTCGTCATGAGTTCGTCTTTCCCGGCCGCGTCCTCGGTGACGATATGCTCGAGTTCGAGCGCCCGATAATTCGCGGCGAGCGTGTTCAATTCATGAGCATAATCGAGTCCGCGGTTCCATACGTCGACGATTTCACCAGCCTGCTTGTTCGCATCGTTCAATGACACGAGCGAATAGCCGCCGACCCCGATGACCATGAGGAGCGACAGGAGGACGAGCCCCCATAGCTTCTGGCGAATCGTGAGCCCTTTCGTTTTCCCTTCGGTTTGACGTTGCCGCACTTTGACCGGCCATTTGAGTGATGGCAACCGGAATGCAGGTTTTTGGCTCAGGCGACGTCTTACCCGTTGCACCGTCGCCGACCAACTTACTTTTCTCTTCATATGTAAAGTCCCCTCTCAAAACCAACGTTTCTTCCTATATCGACCGTTATCAGAAAACTTTGAAGACGATTGACCAACATTAAAAAAAGATGGCTGAACGTTCAGCCATCTTTCAACCCATTATTGGACGTTCAATACGGTCGTCGAGCCTTCGATCATCTTGATTTCCGTCCATTTGACGACGTTCTTGGCGAGCGGGTCGTTCGCGACCATGAAGTCGGCGAGCGCCTTTACCTGCATCGGGTCAATCGGTTGCTTCACGTTGTTCAAGCGGAAGCGCGTCACTTTGTTAAACGTATCCAAAAAGGCGATTTCGAGTTTTGTTTCAGTCATGGTTCATTCTCCTCCTTAAAGTGGGTGATTAGACGAGGTCGTATTCGCGGACGACGGCGAGCGTGAAGTCTTCTTGAACAATCAACTCAAGCATGAGGTGACCGAACGACTCGGCCTCGTTCGCCGTGAGCGCCGCACGGATCGGGCCGAACCGTTGCGCTTTTTTCGTCGGTTTTACACTTTCCAAGTTGTGATGCGTCGTCAAGACGAGCGTCGCTTTCTTTTCTGATAGCTGTGCCATGGGGGATGGCTCCTTTCGGGGGATGATTACAAGTCAGAAGGGTAAGTGGAGTCCAAGCGCTCGAGCAGCTGAATCATGCGCTCAAGCCGCGTCTCGATCCGGTGGAGCAAGTAGAGCGAGACGACGATCGGGAATCCGAGGTTCGAGATGAGTTCGGGCCAGCTCATGTGACCACCTGCTCATCGTGCCGTTTGCCGGCGGCGGGACGAGGGGGGATGCGCATAGAGGGTTCCTCCAATTTAGACCGTCACGTGGAACTCACGGGACACGACGTACGTAGCCGAGTCGACGGACAAGAGTCGCGTCACGAGATCACCGAACTGCTTAATCTCCGCCGTCTCCATCCGGGCGCCAAGTGGACCGAACCGGACGAGTTGCCGCTTGTCTTTCCCATCGACGACGCGTTTCGTGTCGAGGTAAAAAATGCTTGCGTATTCTCGATAAATTGCCATATGTCTCACCTCCTTCGCCCCTATTAACCACACAAGGGAGATGTTTGCTCATTTTATTTTCAAATTGGAATTCGTGACTATCGACCTAGATTGTCTGAATATTAGTTCATTTCTCCTCATATGGCTTTGTGATTGAGTTTTCATACCTTTTAGGGTATTGTAAAAGACGTTGAACCGGCATTGAAAATCCGTCAATAGTCCCACGAATTCATTTCCCCACTTTCAAAAAATTACAGTTAATGATTTGAAAATGGGTTACTATACGAGGGAGGGCATTTTCAGAAATGACCAGTTTGATTTGAAGAAGGAGATACCTTAGATGAACAGCTTAGACATCGCACTTAACCCCCTTATTCCTTCCGCTCAACTCGACTTCGACCATACCGACCTGACATTTCGTGCGACCGAATGGGATACGTACCGTCCCGAACACGGGAAACCGTATCAGCTGAACAACCGGCATCTGAACGTCTACCCGCTCAAAGAGTTGAGCCGGGCGTTTCACATCGCCGGCATCCCCCGCAGCCAGCAACAATTGATCAAATGGGAGACCGATGGCATCTTGCCGCCGACCCCGTTCACAATTGGACGCAAACGGTACTATACAGAAAATCAGATTCGGACCATCGTCGACATCGCATTGGAATGCGGACTGCGGCCGCGGACGCACGTCAAAAAGACGAACTTCTCGCAATTGGCCCATAACGAATTGTCGTACATACTCCAACTTGAACTCGCAGATGAATCACCGCAACCATGAGAAAGACCGCCTTCCCTGACATAAACAGGAAAGGCGGTCTTTATTGATTCATCGAAATGGCGCTCAAATATAAATCGAGAGAGGCCTCGGTTTCCGTTGCGACGAGGTCGATGAAGTCAGCATATTCTCCTGACGTGTGAGCCCGGTCAAGCGCGTTGTAATAACTTAAGCGATTCTCGACCCGAATGACAATCGGTGGATACCCCGATTTCATCAATTCCAAGTTGAGAAGCAATCGAGAAATACGACCGTTGCCATCGATGAACGGATGGATGCCGACAATTTTCCCATGCAAGAGCGCCCCCCGCTCGACAGGATGCAACGATGTCGCGTCTGTCTCATACCACTCCATGAGCCGTTCCATCTGTTCTGGAATCAAGTACGGGGCTGGTGGCACATGAGCCGTACCGGCAATGAACACTTGCTGGTCTCGGTACACGCCTGCGTAAGCATCATCGATTCCTTTTAAGACAAGACGATGCAAGTTTTTGATTTGCCATTCGCTAAGCGGTTCCTCGCGGCGAATGATGTCTTCCACATATAAAATCGCTTCTTGGTGGTTGATGACTTCTAAATGTTCACGCATCGTCTTCCCGCCGACCGTGATGCCTTCCAAGACGACTTTCGTCTCATTGATGGTCAACGTGTTCCCTTCAATCGCATTCGAGTTGTACGTCCATTCTAAAAATAATTTTTCACGTAGACTTTTGAGTGTGTACGTCGGGAATGGTCGATGGAGGTCCAATTGTTGTTTTTTATGAATCAGCTGCTCAAACATCATGCTCTCCTTTCATCTCGTCTTATTCTTTTCATTATATGCTGAACAACTGATGCAAGTCGATTTCGACCACGCGATCCAACAAGACAACCAGAGTACAACGTCATCGACTCATAACTTCTCCCGCGCCGCTTCCGGCACATCAGACACCTCGACCTCATCGTATGATGTGACCGCTTCATCTTTCATATAGAGCATCAAAAAAGCGCCTTGACGTAATTCCTTCGCTGCCGTGAACGTGACGTCACGCGCCTCTCCGTCGTTCGTGTACGCCTCGGTCTCATAGACGTAACGACGGACGACCTCTCCCGAGTCGAGCGTCGTCTCTTCGACGTTCGTCACGTCCCCGACTTGAACATACGCGTTCTCTTTCCCGATCCGATGCCAGTCGATGTTGATTAGCCCGACCGTCACGAGGACGAACGCGAGCGTAAACCCAATGATTTTCTTCATCTTCATTTCCTCCTTAACATACAGATTTTGTGAACCGTTTGACGGTCACGACATAGTACATCGCGTACACGGCCGAATAGACCGCCATCCAGACGACGACCGGTACGGTGAAGTCCATCGCGAACAGACGGGAGAACGCGACCAAGGCGACGCTCGCGTGGAGCAACCCGAGCACATATGGCGCCAAGAAGATGACGGCGACTTGATGCCGAATCGTCTGTTTGATGTCGCGTTTCGAGATCCCGACTTTACGCAACACCGCATACGTCGCCCGGTCCGCCTCAGCTTCGGTCATCGTCTTGAAATAGATGACGCTCCCGGTCGCGACGAGGAAGACGAGCCCGAGGAAACTGCCGACGAAGAGGAGCGCCCCGTTCACGGCCATCGTGTCGCGATACAAGTCCGTCGCGCTCGAGAAGCTCGGAAGTCCGGATAAGCGTTCCGACAATGCCGCCTGGTCTTTATAATCGGCGACTTTCACCGTGTGATACGCGACCGTGTCACTCTCGATCGCTTCATAGACGTCGTCCCGGGTGACGAGGAAGATGCCGCCGAACGTCATGACGTTGAGCGGGGTCGCTTCGACCCGCTCTTTGACAGGATACGTCGCGCCATCGACTTCGACTTGATTCATCTCATCATTGAACCGCTCATCATAGAACGGGTCGACGTGACGAGCGAGTCCGGCGTCGGCACGTCGATTCATATCACGTTGCCATACGCTCCATGAAGACACAAAAAGGGTTCGCCGCGGCGAACCCTCAGATTGTAGATAAAGTCACGTTTCAGGCGAACTGAAACGTGACTTTTTCGTTTTTTGGCCTTGAGGCGCTCTGCCCGAGCCACTTTTCAGGCGGGTTGGGCGTCCTTCCATGCCAAGCCTGCCATCTTCTTGAGATTGAGGGCGGCAAAGGGTAGCATCGTCTCCATGACGGGTTCTCTACCTCTCATTATAAAAAAGGGGCGCGGGTACGAAAAGAGGGATTGATGCGTGG
>NZ_JNAA01000058.1:0-18925 GCF_000696055.1 Exiguobacterium sp. AB2 | reverse complement strand
CCAATGTTTTGTCTACAGTCTGGAAAGACACCCGCTAGGCGAGTGTCCTTCATTTTATTTCTTAGGAGACATGACCGAGACGCTCGATCCGAGGATTTTCGGGAGACGTGTCGGTGTATCCGGTTGTTCTTCGATTTCGCCGTAAGCCGAGATGCCGTGCTCGGCGATATCGAGTCCGATGTCTTCTTGCTCTTCCGTGACGCGAAGCCCAATCGTCACGTCGAGAAGTTTCAAGAACGCATAGCTTCCGCCACCGGCGATGACCATGGCAATCAAGACGCCGAGCGCCTGAACGCCGAGCTGACCGAAACCACCACCGTAGAAGAGACCGGCCGAGCCGATACCTGTGATGTCAACGAGTCGTGGTGAGGCGAAGAAGCCAAGGGCGAGCGTCCCGATGATTCCAGCGACGCCGTGAACCGAGAAGGCGCAGAGCGGGTCGTCGACGTATTTCGCCATGAGGAGGCTCGTCCCGTATGTGGCGACTGCTGCGAGCGCACCGATGATGACGGCAGCCCACGGTTCGACGAATGCACAAGCGGCCGTGATGGCGACGAGCGCACCGAGGACACCGTTGACGACTGTCGGGATGTCGGCTTTTTTCCGGTGGACCATGACGATGGCGAGTGCACCGAGTGCACCGGCAGCCGTCGCGAGCATCGTCGTAAGGGCGACGTAGCCGAAGAATCCGTCAGCGACCGACATCGTCGATCCGGCGTTGAACCCGAACCAGCAAAGCCACAGCACAAGTCCGCCGACGACCGTTAACACGTGGTTGTGTCCGGCGAGGGATTCCGTTTTACGACGTGGTTTTAAGATGATTGTTGCCATAAGTGCGGCCATCCCGCCTTGAAGGTGAACGACAGCTGAGCCGGCAAAGTCTTGCATCCCCATCGAACCAAGCAGTCCGCCAGCCCATACCGAGCGGGCGACGATCGGATAAAGGATAGCGACAAAGAAGATGCCGAATAGGACGTAAGCAGAAAGTTTGGCCCGTTCTGCGAACCCGCCCCAAGCGATGGCGAGTGCGACCGCGACGAACGATAACTGGAACAAGAACTTGATGTCGATCGAGACGTTTGCCCAGTCTAAGCTTGTGAACGAACCGTTCAAGAAGAACCCTTCCGTTCCGAACCAGCGCGTCCCGTCCCCGAAGGATAGTCCGAATCCGACAGCCCAAAAAGCGAGTGCCGCCACAGAGAGGCTGATGATTTGTTTGACGGCGACGTGCCCGGCGTTTTTCGCCCGGAGCGTTCCCGTTTCAAGCAGGCCGAAGCCGAGTTGCATCGTCAAAACGAGCAATGCCGCGATGAGTACGAACAGCGTGTCCATATAATACATAATGTCTTCCATGTTGCGATTCCTCCTTTTTTTCATCGGTGTGGGTGAAAAGTTGTTTTCAGTGTAATGCGAATAAACAAGGGTGAATTGCATTTTGTCAGATTATCTGACATAGTTTTTTTAAAAGGAGGATGGGTGTGGTGGACTATAAAACGAAGAAAGTGATCGGAATGGGCGTCATCACGGAATTGACGGGGCTGTCTGAACGCCAAATTCGTTATTATGAAGCGAAGGGACTCATCTTCCCGGAGCGGACGAAAGGTGGTTCACGCAAATATTCTTTCCATGACGTCGAGCGCTTGATTGACGTCGCCTCGAAACTCGAGGACGGGTGGCGTATCCAAGATATTAAAGAGCGAGAGAAGCGTCTGTCGGCGAAACAGCGTGACGATCTCATCCGTGGACAGCTCAATTCGGCGTTCCGGACGTATCCGACAAAGAAATGACACAAAGAAAACACAATGAAAATGCTTCACATTAGCATTATTCTAATTAATTTCTGTATAATGTTTTTGAGTTCACATACCTATAGAAGAAGAGTGTAGGAGAATTAAAGAGGGGAATGACGCGACGTATGAACGATACTATTTTAAGGGCGTTTCGAGGAGAGGCGACGGACTATGTGCCAGTCTGGTACATGCGCCAAGCGGGACGCTACCAGCCGGAATATCGGGAGATTAAAAAGACGAGGACGTTATTCGAGATCACACACGACCCAGAATTGTGTGCGTATGTGACCGAGCTCCCGATCAAACAACTCGGCGTCGACGCGGCCATTCTATATAAAGACATCATGACACCGCTCCCATCGATGGGCGTCGATGTGGAAATCAAGAGCGGCATCGGTCCGGTCATTGATAACCCATATCGGACGATGGCCGACGTCGAGAGCTTGAAGCCGCTTAACCCGGATGACATCTCGTACGTGTTCGAGACGATCCGTTTGCTCCGGCAGCGCCTCGACGTGCCGCTCATCGGCTTCTCGGGCGCGCCGTTCACGCTCGCGAGCTATATGATTGAAGGCGGTCCGTCACGGAACTACCATCGTACGAAAGCGCTCATGTACGCGGAACCGGACGTATGGAACGCGCTCATGGACAAGCTCGGCGACATGGTCATCACGTATGCGAAAGCGCAGGCCGAGGCCGGGATTCAAGCGTTCCAGCTGTTCGACTCATGGGTCGGCACGCTCAGCCGGAAAGACTACGCCCGCTACATCAAGCCGACGACAGAACGGATCTTCCGTGAGCTTCGTGGACTTGATATCCCGCTCATCATGCACGGCGTCGGGGCGAGCCACCAAATCGAGGAATGGCACGACTTGCCGCTCGACGTCGTCGGCCTCGACTGGCGTCTATCCGTAGATGAAGCACGCGGACGTGGCATCACGAAAGCGGTCCAAGGAAACTTAGACCCGTCATACTTGCTCGCACCGTGGCCGGTCATCGAGGCGAAAGTGAAAGAAATTCTCGATGAAGGCATGAAGCAACCCGGATACGTCTTCAACTTGGGACATGGGGTGTTCCCGGAAGTCGATCCAGCCGTACTCGTCAAATTGACAGCGTTCATTCATGACTACTCACGTGAAAAAATGGGAGGCAAATCATTATGAAAACAGTCGGATTACTCGTCATGGCATATGGGACACCATACAAACCGGAAGACATCGAGCGTTACTACACGCACATCCGTTATGGCCGTAAGCCATCACCGGAAGCGCTTCAGGACTTGACGGAGCGCTACGAAGCGATCGGTGGCGTGTCACCGCTCGCGAAAATCACGGTCGACCAAGCCGAAGCGCTTCGCGACATCTTGAACGAGCGTCACGTCGGCGAAATCGAGTTCAAATTGTATATCGGTTTGAAACATATCGAACCGTTCGTCGAGGATGCGGTCGCGCAAATGGCGAACGACGGCATTAAAGAAGCGGTGTCGGTCGTATTGGCCCCGCACTACTCGTCATACAGCGTCAAGTCGTATAACGGCCGCGCCCACGAAGAAGCTTCGAAATACGGCATCGAGATTCGTTCGGTCGAGTCGTGGTATGACGAGCCGAAGTTCATCAACTGGTGGGCCGAAGCGATCAAAGCGACGTTCGCGAACTTGCCGGTCCCGGCCGAGAAGGCTTGCTTGATCGTGTCGGCGCACAGTCTTCCCGAGAAGATTTTGGCAGGCGGCGACCCGTACCCGGATCAATTGAAAGAGACGGCGGACAAGATTGCGTTAGCCGCTGGCGTACCGCATTACGAAGTGGGTTGGCAGTCGGAAGGGAACACTCCTGACCCGTGGATCGGACCAGACGTGCAAGATTTGACGGCTGAACTTTATGAAAAGCATGGATACGAAGCGTTCGTCTATACACCGGTCGGTTTCGTCGCGGATCACCTCGAGGTGCTCTTCGATAACGACGTCGAGTGTAAAGTCGTCTGTGACCGCTTAGGCGTTCACTATGCGCGCCCGAACATGCCAAACGCGGAGCGGAGCTTCATTGAAGCCATCGCCGATCGCATGGAAAGCGTGATCGTACATCATGCGTAATGTAACGATTGTCGGTGGTGGGATCACAGGTCTCACCGCCGCTTTTTATGCCGAGAAATATTTGCCGGAGGACGTGACAATCACGCTGCTCGAGGCGACGGACCGTCTCGGCGGAAAAATCGACACGTTCGAGACGGGGGAGTTCGCGGTCGAACGGGGACCAGACTCTTACGTATTCCGCAAGACGGCGATGACGGAGTTGATTCATGAGGTCGGCCTTGGTGACGAGATCGTACGAAACGGTGTCGGTCAGGCGTACGTCCTCCATCATGACGGCCTGCATCCCATCCCGAAACAAACGGTCATGGGCATCCCACTCGACGTCGATGCGTTTAAGGACACGACGCTCTTATCGGAAGAAGAACATGCCGCGCTCCGAGCGATGCTACTCGCGCCACCGGACGTTGAACCGCCGAAAACGGACGTGTCGCTCGGATTATATCTACGTGAGCGCGTCGGCGACCCAATCGTCGACCGGTTGATTGAACCGCTTCTTTCCGGGATTTACGCGGGAGATATCGACAAGATGAGCGCCTTGTCGACGTTCCCGCAGTTCATCGAAGGAGAGAAAAAGTACGGCAACCTGTATGAAGGGATGCGCCATCTTCGTCCCGAACAGCGTGTCGCCGAAGTCGGGGCGAAGAAAGTCGGGCAGTTCGCCTCGCTCAAGCGTGGCTTGAAGTCGCTCACCGACCGGCTCGCGGAGCGCCTTGAGCGGACCGAGGTCGTCTTGAACTGCTTCGTCGAACACGTCGAAGAGGTCGAGGACGGGTACCGGTTGCTCACGAATCGTGGCGACAAGGAGGCCGACCACTTAATCTTGACCGTGCCGCCGCGCCTCATCCGTCAGTTTTTACCGAAAGTCGACAGCGACTTCTTGGCGGACATGAAACCACACGCGACGGCGACGTGCTCGCTCGTCTTTAAACAAGACGACATCGAGTTGCCGTTCGTCGGGACCGGTTTCGTGACGAGTCAAGAAGCGGACGTGACGATCACAGCGTGCACGTTCATCGACCAAAAATGGCCGCACGCCGTACCGGAAGGGTATCACGTATTGCGTGTCTTCCTCGGGCGTCCGGGGGCCGATGACATCGTCGAGGCGTCCGATGAGACGATCGTGTCGACCGCACTCGGTGACCTTGGCCGCTTGATGACAATTAAAGGTGCCCCGATTGAAACGGTCGTCAGCCGTCTGCGCGACGGCTTGCCACCCTATGCCGTCTTCCATTCGGACCGGGTGCGTGCCCTCCGAGC
The DNA here is from genome assembly GCF_000696055.1 of Exiguobacterium sp. AB2. Lineage (NCBI taxonomy): Bacteria > Bacillati > Bacillota > Bacilli > Caryophanales > Exiguobacterium > Exiguobacterium sp. AB2. Next base: position 13,789 of record NZ_JNAA01000058.1, on the reverse strand, counting down.
CGAGCTGGGTCGGGTCTATCCTGGCGTGCTCTTAGCGGGCATCGCCTACGACGGGATTGGCATGCCGGACTGCATCAAGAGCGTCCATGAACAAGTCAAAACGTTAGGTGAGCACGTGTAAGCTTTTTGTGAAGAGAGGTGTTGGATTTTTCCGAACGCCTCTCTTTTTGTTATAGTTAAGGGCGAAACAGAAAAAGGAGTGGATGTTGATGGCAACGTACAAACTGTTCGTATCGGATATGGATGGCACGATTTTGCATAACCACACGCGGATCGCGAAAGAGACGGCCGAGGTCGTCCGCGAGGCGGAAGCACAAGGGATTCGCTTTGCGATTGCGACGGGACGCAATTATTTCAACGCGAAAGAGATTCTCGATGAGGTCGGCCTGTCGTGCCCGATCGTCTCGTCGAACGGGGGACGGGTGTTGACGGAGACGGGTGAGGTGCTCCACGAAATCGACTTGACGACCGAGGACGCATTAAAAGTCGTCTCCGTGCTTCATCAAGACCACAAGTATGCGGACGTCTTCTATGAGATGTACTCGGAGGCCGGACTCGTGGCGAGCCGTATGGATTTAATCGAAGCTGCAATGGAGAACTTGAAGCAAAACGGTGACGATCGTTCGCTCGAGATGTACGAGTTCTTCCGTAAACGTTATTACGTGAACGAAGATGTGAAACTTGTGGAAGATATCGAACATTTCATCCAACACGAGGCGGGACGCGTCTATAAGTTCATCGCCTTCTCGAGCCATTTTGAGAAGATGTCTGCCTTGTGGGCCGAAATCGATGAACAAGTCGACGGCGTCTACGTGACTTCGTCGGGCGACGACAACATCGAGGTGATGGCGAATGGGGCCGATAAAGGACACGGCGTCACGAAGCTCGCCGAGCATTTCGGCGTCGACTTGTCAGATGTCGTCGTCATCGGCGATAACTTGAATGACGTCCCGATGTTCGAAGTGGCCGGGAAAGGCATCGCCATGGCGAACAGCCACGAAGAATTGATTAAAATCAGTGACCACGTGACGGAGCGCCATGACGAATATGGCGTCGCGAAAGCATTGAAGCGCGTCATGAACGGCGAATGGAAGTAATTCATTTGTCGAGCTGAGCGGTCGTCTCGTATAATGAACGTATGACTAGTCACTAGGAGGACAAACAGCGTGAAATTCATCTTCAATCCGGATATCCGGGACCCAAAGCTCAACTTGGCGGTCGAGGAGTATATCCTCAAGCATTTGAACGTCGAGCATGAGGATTACTTCTTGTTCTACATTAACGGGCCGTCCATCATCATCGGCAAAAACCAGAATACGTCGGAAGAAGTCAATTTGAAGTATATCGAAGAGAACGGCATCGACGTCGTCCGTCGTCTCTCAGGCGGGGGTGCCGTCTATCATGACGAGGGCAACTTGAACTTCAGCTTCATCACGAAAGATGACGGCAACTCATTTAACAACTATAAGAAGTTCACGCAACCGATCGTCGATGCGCTCAAACAGCTCGGTGTCGAAGCCGAGCTGACGGGACGCAACGACATCCAAGTCGGCGAACGTAAAATCAGCGGTAACGCCCAGTTCACGACACGCGGTCGCATGTTCAGCCACGGCACGCTCATGTTCAACTCGAACATCGAAGAAGTCGTCAACTCGCTCAACGTCTCGGAAGAGAAGATGCGCTCGAAAGGAATCAAGTCGGTCCGGAGCCGCGTCGCGAACATCACCGAGTTTTTGGAAAGTGAGATGGCGATGGAGCACTTCATCGAGGCACTCCTTCATTCAATCTATGATGGAAAAGAACCAGAGCGTTACGTGCTTCGTGACGAAGACTGGGAAATCGTCCAAGACATCTCGAAGGAACGTTACGCGAACTGGGACTGGAACTTTGGCAAGTCACCGAAGTTTGATGTCGAGTCGAAACGCCGCTTCCCAATCGGAACGATTGACGTCCGCTTGAACGTCAACAAAGGGACGATCACCGAGGCGAAGATTTACGGTGACTTCTTCGGTGTCGGCGATATCCATGACGTCGAGCAAGCGCTCGTCGGGACGCGTTTCGAACGAGGCGCGATTCGGGAACAATTGTCACACCTTGACATCAAACATTACTTCGGCAACGTCGAGCTCGAAGAACTCGTCGATCTTATTAGCTGAAGCGGCTCTACGGTCAGGATGGTCTCAACGCGAGACCATCCTTTTTTGGCAGTTTCGTGAAACATTGACGGTGGCGTTGCGACGGCTCGGGTAGAGGCGTATCATATTCAGTGCAAGCGCTTTCGTAACGAGCGACGACGTGGAGGAGGAATCAAGATGTACCGTTTCATCACAGAATGGATGGACACGAACCAATTGTGGGTGACCGATCAAATGACGTTCGATCGGGCTGTACAGGCGATCGGCTTAGAATTAGAAGGGAGAGGCATCGTCGACGGAACGTTCACCCGGGCAGTGCTCGAACAGGAGCGGACGATTCCGTCCGGCGTGGCGGATGTGGCCGTCCCGGTCGCCGTCATCGATGTACCGCGTCACGTGACGCGAGAAGATGGGATCACGCTACTTCACTTGAACCATCCGTTCGACGTCCTCAGCATCACCGGCGAACCGGTCCGGGCCGAGATGTTGTTTTTTGTCACAGCGACGACAGAGGCGCGACGGGAAGCGTTCCATAAACTGATGGACGATTTGCTGATGGATGATGAGACGCTTCAGGCACTCGCGCACATAAAGAGTCGAAGCGGATTGTACCATTTGCAGACGATGGATTTGAAAGCGTTTTCTTCCTGAACAGTTTCATGTACAATAGAACTAACTAAAAAAGAGCGCGGAGCCCGTGCTCTTTTTTACGGCGTAAAAGTGAACCGTCATTCATTCAAAAGGGGGATTACTATGGCAAACTTAGTCACGGCGTTACGAGATGTAGTGGCTGAACATCCAGCAAAAGCGGCCTACGTGTTTGGGGAAGACACGGTCAGCTACGAACAATTTTTAGGACAAGTGCAGGCGATGGCGTCGACGCTTGAAGCAAAAGGGGTCAATCAAGGCGACCACGTCGCCCTCGTCCTCGGTAATAGCCCGGCGTTTTTGATTTCATACTTCGCGGTGCTCGCACGGGGCGGGGTCGTGATCCCAATCAACCCTACATACACGCCCGACGAGATGGCGTATATCTTACTTGATGGGGACGTGAAGGCGATTGTTGGCTTATCGCCGCTCATCGCCCAAGCGAAAGCGGCGCTGTCGCAACTGCCGCAATTGAAACTCGTCGTCTCGGTACCGTACGCCGAAGTGCCGGCCGAAGCTGAACGTGGCGCCATCGAGTTCTTACCGTTCGCCGACGCGCTTAAAGGCTCAGGTGGGACGTTACACTTCGTCGACGAAGAGGAAGTCGCCGTCATCTTGTATACGAGCGGGACGACGGGCAAACCGAAAGGAGCCCTCTTGACCCATCGGAATCTATACTCCAACGCGCAATCGATAGGGGAATATTTGGAGATCACTCCGGACGACAAAGCGCTCGCCGCGTTGCCGATGTTCCATGTCTTCTGTCTCACGGTCATCGTCAATGCGCCGTTACTACGCGGGGCGACCATCGTCATCCTGCCGAAATTCTCGCCACAGGACGTGTTCGACTTGATTCCGAAGCATCGCGTCACCATCTTCGCGGGCGTGCCGACGATGTACAACTTCCTCCTGCAGACCGCGCTGAAAGTCCCGGCCTATACGTCGGCTTTGAAGCACGTCCGTATCTTCGTCTCCGGCGGGGCGAGCCTTCCGGTCCAGTTGCTCGAGACGTTCGAGACGACGTTTGAATGCAAGATCCTCGAAGGGTATGGCTTGTCTGAAGCATCTCCGGTGACATGCTTCAACCCGCTCCACGGGGAACGGAAAGCCGGATCGATTGGACCGTCCATCGTCCATGTGGAGAATAAGATCGTCGATGAGCTCGGAGAAGAGGTCGGTGTCGATGAAGTCGGGGAGCTCATCGTCCGCGGGCCGAACGTCATGAAAGGCTACTATAAGCTGCCTGAAGAGACGGCGGTGACGCTTCGAGACGGCTGGCTCTATACGGGCGACTTGGCTAGACGGGATGAAGACGGCTACTTCTACATCGTCGACCGGAAGAAAGATATGGTCATCGTCGGCGGCTATAACGTCTATCCGCGCGAAGTCGAAGAAGTGTTGTATCAACATCCGGGAATCGTCGAAGCGGCGGTCATCGGAGTACCGGACGCCGAGCAAGGCGAGGCGGTCAAGGCGTTCGTCGTGACGCGGGAGGACGTCTCGATCGAGGACATCCGTTCGTTCGCGGCGACGAAGCTCGCGAAATATAAGCAACCGACGCAAATCGAGTTGATTGACGAGTTGCCACGGAACACGACCGGGAAGATTTTACGGACCGTCTTGAAGAGCGAGGCGTTCCAAAACAGTTGAACGAAGGGGCGACGTGTTGTCGCTCTTTTTTGCGCACTACATTTGACACCTTTACGGGGTAGGGGTATATTGGTGGTGAGGTGATAACCATGGAAGAATTCATGCATGAGCAACCGATCGTCCCGCGGGACGATGCCGAACGGGAAGCGCTCAGCAAACGGCTGCGCCGGATCGAGGGACAAGTCCGAGGGATTCAAAAGATGGTCGAGAACGACCGTTACTGTGTCGACATTTTGACGCAGACGTCAGCGATTCAAGCCGCGCTCAAACAAGTCGAGTTGCATTTGCTCGAGCGACATATGCGGAAATGTCTCGTCCATGCCAGTGAGACGGAAAATATGGACCCGTACATTGACGAATTGATGACAATCGTCAACCGCATTAAAAAGTAGGGAGGTCTGTTCATGAAAACCGTCGAACTCTCGATTCAAGGGATGACGTGCGCCGCATGTTCGGCCCGAATCGAAAAAGTGTTGAATAAGATGGACGGTGTCGAAGCGACCGTCAACTTGCCGCTTGAGACGGCGACGATCCGTGTCGAAGACGGCATCACCGAGGAAGAGCTGATCGCCCGCATCGAGAAACTCGGTTACGGGGCAGCACACAAAGTCGAGATGACGCCAAAGCGGGACTTGCGTCCGCTCGAACGGAAAGTACTCATCTCGTCGCTCCTATCGGCCCCGCTGTTGCTCGTCATGATCACGCACATCCCGGGGTTCATGTTTCATGCCGATTGGCTCATGAACCCGTGGTGGCAGTTCGCCCTGGCGACGCCGGTCCAGTTTTGGATTGGGGCGCAGTTTTATCAAGGGGCATACAAAAGCTTGAAGAGCGGCAGTGCGAATATGGACGTCCTCGTCGCGACGGGGACGTCGGCTGCCTACTTCTATTCGGTGTTCGAGATGCTCGCCCACCCGATGCACCCGGCACTCTACTTTGAGACGAGTGCGGTGTTGATCACGCTCGTCCTCGTCGGGAAATGGCTCGAGGCACGGGCAAAAGAGAAAACGACCGATGCGCTCAAATCGCTCTTGTCGCTTCAGGCGAAAGAAGCGATTCTCCTCGTCGATGGTGAAGAACGTGCCGTGGCGGTCGAACTCGTCCGCGCCGGAGATATGCTCGTCGTCCGACCGGGTGAAAAAGTACCGGTCGATGGACGAATCATCGAGGGTGAGACGATCATCGATGAATCAATGTTAACAGGTGAATCGATTCCGACTGAAAAAGCGATGGGCGCAGAAATTGTCGGCGGGACGATCAACCGGTCGCACCGCGTGGTGATGCAGGCTGAACGTGTCGGCAGTGAGACGATGCTCGCTCAAATCGTGCGCGTCGTCGAGCAGGCCCAGACCGATAAAGCTCCGATTCAACGGCAGGCCGACCGCATCTCCGGTGTCTTCGTCCCGATTGTCGTCGCCATCAGTGCGGTCACGTTCGCCGTCTGGGCGTTCGGGTTCGGTAATTTGGATATGGCGATTCGATCCTCGATCGCGGTACTCGTCATCGCCTGCCCATGTGCCCTCGGTCTCGCCACGCCGACGTCCATCATGGTCGGGACAGGCCGTGCCGCCGAGCAGGGCGTCTTGTTCAAAGGTGGCGGTCAGCTCGAGTCGTTGAACGGGGCCGACATCGTCGTCTTTGATAAGACGGGTACGCTCACGAACGGGACGCCGGAAGTGGTAGCCACGTTCGGAGATGAGACGTTGATGCGCCAAGCGGTCATGGCTGAGCGCCAGTCAACGCACCCGCTCGCGACGGCGATTGGGAAGCTTGATGGGACGGGGCGGGTCGAACAAATGGAAGAGCTCGCCGGTCGAGGATTGAAAGCGGTCGTGGATGGGAATGAACTTCTCATCGGTTCGGTTCGCTTAATGGAAGAAGCAGGATTCAGCTTGCCCGATTGGAAGATGGGAGCGATGACGCCGGTGTATGTGGCGGATGCTTCCGGGATCCAGGCGGCGTTCGGATTGAAGGACCGCTTGAAACAAGGGAGCCGTGACGTCGTGGCCGAACTCGCGAAGACGCGGGCCGTCTACGTCTTGACCGGTGACCGTAAGGAAGTCGCGCTCGATGTGGCCCGTGAACTCGGTATCCCCGCGTCGAACGTGATCGCGGAGGTGCTCCCCGTCGAGAAGGCCGACCACGTCGAGGCGCTGAAGAAAAAAGGCCGCGTCGCCATGGTCGGGGACGGTATGAACGATGCCCCGGCGCTCGCCGTCGCAGACGTCGGCATCGCTTTTGGGAGCGGCACAGACGTCGCCTTGGAGGCGGCCGATGTGACAGTGATGGGCAAAGACGTCGTCGGTGTGAACCGAGCCCTCGAGATGAGCCGGTTGACGATGAAAAACATCCGTCAAAACTTGTTCTGGGCGCTCGCCTACAACAGTCTTGGTATTCCGGTCGCGGCGGCGGGGCTACTCGCGCCTTGGATCGCCGGCGCGGCGATGGCGTTCAGTTCGGTCTCGGTCGTCTTGAACGCGTTACGATTGAAAACACAAGGAGGACATCCACATGAATGAAACGGTATTGAAAGTAGAAGGCATGACATGTAACCACTGCAAGGCGGCCGTCGAGGGCGCTTTGACGGAATTAGAAGGTGTCGAGTCGGCAATCGTGTCACTCCAAGACCACCGCGTCGACGTGATTCATAACGATCACGTATCGGTGAAAAAAATGATTGAAGCGATTGAAGAGCAAGGCTACGACGTAAACGCCTGACCGAGATCCCGCCCTTGAGGCGGGATTTTTTTGCGTTTTCCATCGAGACAGAAATGTGCTATATTATAGGTGATAATGAGAATCGGTATCAATGAGAGGTGGGGTTACGATGGAACTCGTCATGATTAGTGGCGTCGTGGCGCTCGTGAGCGGAGGAGCGGCTTTCTTGGCTCAACAATTACGCGGACAGACGTCCCGTTAAAGAGGGGAGACCCTCTTTTTTGTCGAGCAATTGCAGGTTTAGACGTAGTCCTTCCCATCATTTATCCATAATTGTTTGATATAATATGTAAAAACGTTGCAGGAGTGAATCGGATGTATACAATCTATTTGGTCGACGATGAAATCAACTTGAATAAAATGCTCGTCACATATTTAGAGCAGGAAGGTTACCGGGTCCGTTCGTTCGCCGACGGTGCCTCGGCACAAGCGGCGATTAAAGATGAGCCCGATTTATGGGTACTCGACATCATGTTGCCGGACCTTGACGGGTTCCAGCTATTGAAACAAATCAAGGCGACGAACGCCAACACCCCGACGATTTTTATCTCGGCACGCGATGAGGATATCGATAAGATTATCGGGCTCGAGATGGGGTCGGACGACTATATCGCCAAGCCGTTCTTGCCGCGCGAACTCGTCATCCGTGTCAAAAAGCTGATCGATCGCGTGTACGGCTCGAAGTCCAATGAGCATATCGAGTACGGCGAATACACGATTTATCCGGACAAGCGGCTCATCAAACACCAAGAGGACGATATCGATTTGACGTCGAAAGAGTTTGATTTGTTGCTCCTCTTCCTCGAGCATCCCGGTTCGGCGTTGTCGCGCGAACAGATTCTCGAGGGTGTATGGGGACACGATTACTTCGGTTCGGACCGGGTCGTCGATGACTTGGTCCGCCGTCTGCGCAAGAAGTTGCATCGACTCGAGCTCGAGACGCTCTACGGCATCGGGTATCGTCTCGTCAAACCGTGATGTTCGAGCAACTCAAGCCGAAACAGCTCATGTGGAAGATTTGGGTGCTCATCCTGCTCATCATCGTCACGCTCGCGCTCATGATTCTCCTGACGGTCCGCTCTTCGATCGCGCAATTTATCGATGAACAAGTGTACGAGACGCTGCAGGACGTCGATTATTACCTCGGCAATACGAATCAGCTCGAGAACATTCCGCAAAATCCGATCGAGTATGACCGGCGCCAACAAGAATCGCGCTCGGTCAATCAGCTCATCTTTTTGCCGAACGGTCGCATCATTTATGGTTCGGCTCCGCTCGAGTTGACGAATCGGATGTATCGGGAAGCGATTGAACAGACGAGTGAGATCGCGAAATACCAGACGACGATTGACGGAGAGGACGTCTACTATATCATCCGTCAAAACGAATACGACGGGACGCTCATTTATCAGGCGTCTTACGCCTGGGATGCGTATCGCCGTGAGCTCGTCTCGACATTGTTCTGGCGCATCTCCATCTTGATTGGGGTCATCAGTCTGTTGTCGCTCATCCCGGCGCTTTGGATGTCACGTGAGTTGACGAAACCGATCGTCGAGATGGAACGAGCCGTCGAGAAGATTTCGAATCGGCAATGGGAGGCCGTGCTCCCGCTCGCAAGAGAGGATGAGCTTGGACAGTTGGCGCGCTCGATTGATGCGATGCGACTCGAACTTCAAGAGCAGGACTTGGCGCAGCAGGCGCTCCTCCAGAACATCTCGCACGATTTGAAGACGCCAATCATGGTCATCCGCGGTTATGCGCAATCGATTGGGGACGGGATTTACCCGACCGGTGATTTGAGAGGGTCGGCCGAAGTGATTGACGAAGAAGCGTCGCGTCTTGAGAAAAAAGTCGTCGATTTGCTTTACGTCACAAAACTCGAATATTTTAAAGGACAGGAGATGCGGCTTGAGCCGATCAATCTCGACAAGCTGATGGAGTTGCTCGTAGCCCGTTTCAAACTGAGAGGGGACCTCGAGTGGGCGGTGACCGGGCACGCCGGAGAGATGCTCGGGGACGGCGAGCAGATTCGGGTCGCATTCGAAAACGTGCTCGACAACGCCCTTCGCTATGCGCAGTCGTCGATTCGAATCCATTTGAATCGCACCGACGCCGGTGTCGAAATTGTCATTGCAAACGACGGTCCGCCGGTCGACGAAAACCTCGACTTGTTCCATCAATTCTCTCGAGGCAAGCAAGGCAAGTTCGGGCTCGGCCTGTTCATCGTCCAACGTATCGTGACGTTGCATCACGGCGAGGTCACGTTAGGAAATACGGCGGACGGAGTGGCTGTGCGTTTCCGTTTCCCGCATTCGAAAACCGTTCAAATCTCAAATTCAGACGAATGATTCTCAAAAACCAGCTGAAACGGCTGGTTTTTTTATTGGCAATGGGGAAATCCGATTTGCGGCTTTCATAAGAACTTGATATGAATAACGTGTAAGGCACAATAAACGGTATGGAGGATGAACAGATGACGCAGTTGACGAATGACACAAGAGCTTTGATTCCGGTGTTTAACGAGTATGGGGAAGCCGAGACGCTCGTCTATCAGCCGGACGGGATTCATCGGATGAAAGGGGCACCGATGCAGTTGCTCGAGCACGCTTGTCTCTATTATGGGTCGAGCATCCAAGGGCGCATCGAGGCGGCGCGACACGTGCTCGGTCCGCACCGGAAAACACCGGTCGTCATGGATTGGCATGCCGACGCGGTCTTCTTTCCGACGATTGCGAAAGAGAGCCCGGACTGCGCATGGATCAACTTTCAGCACGTCACGGACATCAAGCCGGGGGCGAACGGCACGCGCATTCAATTTTTGACAGGCGAGTCCGTCCAAGTGAACGTGTCCGACCATACGGTCTCGCGTCAGAAGCAACGTTCCATCGAAATCTCCTACGCTTTCCAAAAACGGTTTCACGGCAGCACATTGAAACAAACGTAAGCATTGAAATCGATGTGGAACCCCTCTATGATGAAGAAGAATAGTTCATATGTGTATTTGCACATTATATGAAAGCGAGGGGTCCATATGTTTTTTCAACAAATGATTGAGCGAGGAAAACTCGTCATCGTGTTTTTACTCGTCGCAATCATCGTCGGCTTGCTCACGTTCTTCCAACTGCCGAAGCGTGAAATCCCGGAGACGAGCATCAACATCGTGCTCGTCCAGACGCCGTATCCAGGGGCGACCGCTGAAGCGGTCGAACGGAACGTCACGAGTGTGCTCGAGGACGAATTAAGGAACATCGAAGGGGTGGAGAACGTGACCTCCCTCTCGGCGTCCGAGTTCTCAAACATCACGGTCGAATACGAGGACGGCTTGAACAAGTCCGAACTTCAGGCGAACGTGCGCCAAGCCGTGTCGGATGCCCAGTCGCGTCTGCCGGATGAGGCGCTTCCGCCGACCGTGAACGATTCGGTCGGTCAACTTCCGGTCGCCTCGTATTTGTTGACGGCGGATGACCGTGAATCACTCGAGACGATTCGAGGCAACGTCGAACAGGTAGAAGAACGCCTGTCCCGCACGGCCGGCGTGACCGGCGTGACGATTAAAGGGCTCCCGGAAACGGAGTTCGTCGTCTCGCTCGATTCGGAAGCGCTCGGGGAACGCCAACTCGCCTTCCCAGACGTGTTAACGGCCATCAATGAAGAGTACAAGACGACGCCGCTCGGACGTCAATCGACGGAAGACGGCATCTATCAGCTTGCAATCGATAGCTTGACGAACGTCAATGACATGGACCAAGTCGTCATCGGATCGTTCGAAGGCGAGCCTGTGTTGCTCGCAGACGTCGGTACGGTCGAGGAGGCACCGAAAGCGGTGACCGACCTCGTCTCGCTTGACGGGAAGCCGGCCGTCTCGTTCACGGTGACGATTGAACCAGGTCAAGACATTCCAACGCTTCAGGAACGGGTCGACGAAGTCGTCACATCGGAAGTCGGCAACCTCGACAGCGTCGAGCTCGTCACGTACTCCGATCAGGCGGAAGCGGTCGATGCGATTTTCTCCTCGCTCACGCGCGAGTTTTTGATCGCGATGATCGCGGTCATCGTCGTGACGACGATTGGCTTGACGTTCACGGGCTCGCTCATCGTCAGTTTGGCGATCCCGCTCTCGTTCTTGCTCGCGTTGATTCCGCTCCGCTTCACCGGGGTCGATTTGAACCAAATCTCGATTATCGGTGCGATTATCGCCCTCGGGATTCTTGTCGATGACGCCATCGTCGTCAACGACAATATTTTACGTCGATACCGGAAGGGGGACTCGGCGATGCTCGGGGCCGTCCGTGGGACGAAGGAAGTGTGGGGCTCGATCGTCACGTCGACGCTCGCTGTCGTCTTCGCCTTCTTGCCGCTGACGTTACTGTCGGGCGCGAACGGGAACTTCATCCGGGCGCTGCCGACCGTGCTCGCTTTATCGGTGCTCGCATCAATGGTCATCAGCTTGACGCTTGTCCCGATCGCGCAATATTGGCTGAACCGCAAGCAAGTCCGCGTCTCGAAACGCGAGCCGGGTTGGCTCGGTGGACCGCTTAACCGGTTGAGCAACTTCTATGCAGATAAATTGCTCCCGCTCGTCGCGAAACGGCCATGGACGTTCGGTCTCGTCGGCTTCGTCCTCACGACGGCGCTCTACGGCCTCATCTTGTTGACGCCGTTCGAGTTCTTCCCGGCAGCGAACCGCCCGGAAGTCGTCACGAGCGTCACGTTCCCGGTCCAGACGAACCTTGAAGAGACGGAACGTCGCTTGAGGCAGATGGAAGCCGAGTTCCGAGACGTCGACGGCGTCGTCGAGACGTCCGTCTTCGCAGGAAGTGGATTGCCGAGTCTGTTCACGGGTGGGCTAGACCAGTCAGGCGAAAACACAGGACAGATCGTCGTCCGCGTCGATAACGATCAAATTGACGCGATTCAACTGATTGACCGCTACACGACACAATTACGTGAAAATTATCCTGACGCGGAGATTTTCTTAGAAACGCAACAGCAAGGACCACCGGCTTCGGCCCCGGTCGAGTTCACGATGCGCGGTGAGACGATTGATCAGCTTGTCGAAGCCCGCGACACGGTGAAAGCCGAGCTCGAGGCGATAGAAGGTGCGCTCGTCCTCGACGACATCAAAGAGCCGTTCCAGACGCTCACGTACGAGCTCGACCGTGAAGCGATGGCATCCGCCGGTGTGACGGCGAAGACGATCAGTGATCAAATCCGTCTCGTCACAGACGGGGTGCCAATCGGAACGTTCGACGACGGCGTCGAGCAACGTGACGTCAAAATCGTCATCGATGCTGAGGCGAACCGTGAGGCGCTCGCACTAGACGACATTCTCGTCCCGGTGCAAACGGAGGCCGGTCCGCCGGTCGCCCCGCTCAGTACGTTCGTCGATGAGACGACGACCGAGCAAATTCAACAAATCCCGCGGGAGAACGGAGAACGCACCGTGACGCTTCGCATCTATCCGACCGAAGGGATGGACGAGGAAGCGTTCAGAGCGGACGTCGATCGCGTGCTTGAGGACGCGCAAGCCGGCTTGACTGACGATGGCATCTCATTCGCCCAGACCGGGTCGAGTGATACGCAAAACGAGTTCTTCCTTGAACTCGCCACGTTGTTCGTCGTCGTCTTGTTCTTAATCTTCTTGATTATCGCATTCCAGTTCAATTCATTGTCACTACCGATGCTCGTCCTGTTCACGATTTACTTGGCGATTGCCGGAGCTGTCGTCGGACTGTTCATCACACAGACGCCATTTAGCTTCATGGCTTCGATGGGGATTGTCTCGCTCGCCGGAATCGTCGTTCGGAACGCCGTCGTCTTGTTCGAGTTCATCGAGCAAGGGATTCGGGACGGCATGGCTGTAACGACCGCTGTCTATGAAGCTGGCCGGGCCCGGATTCGTCCGATCCTGTTGACGGCCTTGACCGCCGTCGTCGCCCTCTTGCCGGTCGCGTTCGGACAAGACCCACTCTTCAAACCACTTGCCATCTGTATCGTGTCAGGGATTCTGTTCTCGACGGTACTGACGCTCGTGCTCGTCCCGGCCTACTACTTGATTTTGGCGAAACGTCGCCACCGGGATAAACCGTTCACAGAGTAATTGTATGACGACAAAGGATGGCCCGAGGTGGGCCATCCTTTGTTCGTTTACGTCGGGAGACGTATGTTTTTGTGAGATGCTCTATGGGTATAATAAGAGAAGGACTTCACAATATTGGAGGGAATCAACGATGAATGATTCATACACATGGTTAAACCGCCGGACGATTCGCCCGGCTTATAGTGCGACAGGGGGACGGGCGTGGACGAGTGAGCGCGTCGTCCGTCCTGATGCGGCGCGTGGAAAGACGGTTCGTGGTGTGAAACGCGTCCGTCGCCCATACACGGACGAGCATGGCAACCGCCGCTACACGACGAGTCGTGTCGTCATCACCGATGCGGCGCGTAAAGCACGGGCGAACGGTCACGGCGAAGCGGCCGTTCAACTCGAACTGTCGGTGCCGACGCCGTATGAGCGCGTGCGTGAGATGATTCCGACGAAGAAAGTGCTCGTCCCGGTCATGGCCGGCCTCGCCGTCGCCGGTGGGATTGCCGGTGCGGTCTATGCGCTGCGGAAGAAAAAGCGAAACAAGAACAAA
>NZ_JNAA01000057.1:0-85865 GCF_000696055.1 Exiguobacterium sp. AB2 | reverse complement strand
CAATGTCTGCAGCTTTTTTTGATGTGTCGTCACATAGTTAAATATGAAAAGAACGGGAATAAACAAGCAGGAGGTGGGAAGCATGATTGAAGTGGAATCGCTCGTCAAGTCGTACGATGACGTCCCGGCCGTCGACGGCGTCTCGTTCTCGGTGGCGGAAGGGGAAGTGTTCGCCTTTCTCGGTCCGAACGGGGCCGGCAAATCGACGACGGTGCAAATGTTGACGACGCTCGTCCGGCCGACATCGGGTACGGCACGCGTGAACGGTTTTGACATCGTCAAACAAGAGAAGGACGTGCGGCTGTCCATCGGGGTGGCGCTCCAAGAGACGGGCATCGACAAAGACTTGACCGGTCGCGAACTGCTCGTTCTGCAAGGTCGTCTCTTCAAGATGACGAAACAAGAAGCGGAGGCGCGGGCCGAGGAGTTGCTCCGGGTCGTCTCGTTGACGGATGCGGCCGACCGGCGCAGCGGGACGTATTCAGGCGGGATGCGCCGCCGCCTCGATTTGGCGCTCACGCTCGTTCATCGCCCGACAGTCTTATTTTTGGACGAACCGACGACCGGGCTCGACCCGGCGAGCCGAATCGAGATTTGGAACGAGGTGAGACGGTTGAACGAACAGTTCGGGACGACCATCTTTTTGACGACCCAGTATCTAGAAGAGGCCGATGAGCTCGCTGACCGCATCGCCATCATCAACCACGGGAAAATCGTCAGTGCCGGGACGGCGGAAGAGTTGAAACGGCTCGTCGGCGGAGAGACGATCGCGATGACGTTCCATACCGAGCGAGAAGCATCAGAAGCGGCGTCTGCCTTCGAGAAGACGGCGTCTGGTCTACATGTCTCGTTCGAGCTCGAGGCGCTCACGTTGACGGATGTCGTGCGGCGGCTCGATGAACGTATGATCCAGCCCGAACGGTTGACCGTCAAACAACCGTCGCTCGACGACGTATTCTTGAAGGTGACAGGGGAATCGTATGAAGGAGGGGTGCCGAATGTGGACTGAGACGTGGCTGTTCACGAAGCGGAGTTTATTGACGACGATTCGCAATCCATTTTCATTTATCCCGAACTTGATTATCTCGGTCTTCTTCCTACTAGTGTATACGAGCGGATTGTCGAGTGTCGCCTCGTTGCCTCAGTTCGAAGGGAGCGCCTATTTGAACTTCATTCTACCTGTCTCCATCGTCTCAGGTGCGGTCGGCGGTGCTGGTGGGACCGGTCAGGCGCTCGTCCGCGATATCGAGAGCGGGTATTTCGCAAGGCTCCTCTTGACGCCGGCGACACGGACGGCCATCGTGCTTGGCCCGATGATCGCCGGAATGTTACAACTGCTCGTTCAGACGCTTCTTATCTTTGCGGTGGCGTTCTTGCTCGGCTTGAACATTCCGGTCGGTCTGCCTGGCTTCTTGTTCACGGTGTTGCTCGCCATCGGGTTCGGTCTCGGGTTCGCCGGCTATTCGGTCGGTGTCGCCTTGAAAACAAGAAATGCGCAAGCCGCGCAGGCGGGGACACTCCTCTTTTTCCCGCTCATCTTCTTGTCGACGACGTTTGTACCGAAAGAACTGATTGAAGCGGAGTGGCTCAAAGTGGCCGCGACATTTAATCCGACGACATACATTTTTGAAGGGATGCGCGCCGTCTTGACCCAGCCGACGATCGACTGGGGGGCGCTGTCGGCCGGACTCGCCGTCGCGGGGACAATGAGCGTCATCATGATCGTGTTCGCGGCGACGAACGCGCGGGGCGCACTCAAACAAAAATGACAAGCCGGCTCATGCCGGCTCGTCATCAATCATAAAGGTCACGACTAAAAATAAGATGAAGCTGATGAGCGAGAACGTTCCACCGATGATGAAATAGACCATCGTGAACGTCTCGTTCCACTCGAACGGATTCATCGCGTACAGCCACATCCCGCTCGTCAATCCGATTGAGCCGATGACGGCCGTCCAGCCGTGAATGCTGACGAGCACAGGGCGCTTGACGCGATACAGGCGATAGAACACGCCCCAGGCGAAGACGGATAGCCAACCGGCGAGCAAAATATGGGCATGGATGGGACGGAAGGCGTAACTGCCGGCCCCTGACATGTGCGACCCGATTGCCGTCCCGATAACGCCGAACACAGCGGCGAGGCGGATGAGACGCAGACTCCACGTTCTTTCTAACATATGAATCACTCCTTGTTTCAAGATGTTGTCCAGTATACAACAGAAAGATGAACGGAAAATGAACAGAACGACATGAAAAAACGACTCGGTTCCGATGAACCGAGTCGTTACAGGTTTTAAATTAGAGGTACGATCCTGCACCGACATAACGTGGTGCCCAGTAGCCTGATGTGAAGCTCGCGTATTTAACGCCGCCTGTTTCAGAGTTGATCATTCGTGTTTTGCTGAGTGCCATTCCGACGTGTTGAATCGTGCTTCCGTTGTGTGAGAAGAACACGAGGTCCCCAGCTTGAATCGCTGACTTCGAAACTTTTTTCGAGTTTGCGTATTGCGAGCGTGAGTCACGTGGAATCGTCTTGTTGATTGCTTTCTTGTAGACATGGCGCGTGTAACCTGAGCAGTCAAATCCAGCTGTCGTCGTGCCACCGAAGCGGTACGGTACGCCAAGGTACTTTTTCGATTCAGCAACGAGTTTCGAACGTGCGCTTGAAGCTGTTGACGTTGACGCCGTCGTTACCGTTGTAGCTGTACGAGCTTGCAAATACGTGTACGTTGATGAAGCTGAGATGTAACGGTGCGTCCCTTTGTAGTTGATCTTGTAGAAAGAACCGACTTTACCAAGGTATGTATAACGTTGGCCTTTATCCATCTTAGCTACGACTGATGAGTTGAGTGACGCCGATGTACGGATGTTCAAACCGTTCACTTTCGAGTAAGCGAATGTTCCAGTGGAAGCTTCAGCTTGTTCGCTCGTTGTGAAGGCGAGACCCGAGAACGCGAGAGTGGCAGCGACGATGATAGATGCGAAACGCTTTAACATAATCTGATTCCCTCCGTTTTCTAAAATAAAACCCTGTGATTGTATATGGTCGATGTGTGATGACGATAGTAGAGCACAAGTTGCGAGCATTACCCAGTTTCCTGTGCAAATAAACTATATCATGCGCAAGACCGATGGCATTTTTCAATCACAAGTCAAAAAACAGTTTTCTTGTAACATATTTGAAACAATATGCGACGATAAAGACTTATTTGTTACATAGAAACAAAAATGTCCGTTTTCTTTTGAACATCAGGGGAATAGACTGTCATAAAGCCGTTTTTAACAAGTGACGTCAATGAAAAATTGTGATTAGATGAATGAGAACTTTACAAATATTTTTCAAATATAGAAATATGAAAGACAGGTGACTTGCATGAGTCAACAGACCGAACCAGCTAAAAATTATACGCTTCGTGAACTTGAGACGAAGACGTTAAAAGAATTATATGAAATCGCGAAAGAAGTGAACGTGCCCCAATATCGCGAGGCACGCAAGCGTGAGCTCATGTTCCGCATCTTAAAGTCGCAGGCCGAATCGAAGGACCTCTACTTCCTCGAAGGCATCCTTGAGATTATCCCGCCGAACCCACAGTCACAAAATGACGGAGGCTTCGGGTTTCTCCGCCCAATCAACTATTCTCAATCTTCTGAAGACATCTACATCGCCGCTTCACAAATTCGTCGCTTCAACCTCCGAAACGGCGACCTCGTCACGGGGAAAGTCCGCAAGCCGAAAGAGAACGAGCGTTTCCAGGGGCTCCTCAGCGTCGAGGCCGTCAACGGGGAGACGACGGAGTCGACACGGAATCGCGACTACTTCCCGGCCTTGACTCCGATTTATCCTGAGAAGCAGATGGTGCTTGAGACGGAGCCGAACCATCTGTCGGTCCGCGTCATGGATATGATCGCGCCGGTCGGTTTCGGACAACGTGGCTTAATCGTTGCCCCGCCCAAAGCAGGGAAGACATCGTTATTGAAAGAGATTGCGAACTCGATCACGACGAACCATCTGGACGTCGAACTGATTATCCTGTTGATTGACGAACGGCCGGAAGAAGTGACGGATATCCAACGATCGGTGCCTGGGGCGGACGTCGCTTACTCGACGTTCGACGAGACACCGGAGAACCACGCCCGCATCTCGGAACTCGTTCTCGAACGTGCGATGCGCCTCGTCGAGCACAAGAAAGACGTCGTCATCTTGCTCGACTCGATTACGCGTCTGACGCGTGCGTACAATTTGTCGGTACCGCCGAGCGGTCGCACGCTCTCTGGGGGGATTGACCCGGCGGCGTTCCATAAACCGAAGAAGTTCTTCGGCGCGGCGCGTAACATCGAGGACGGGGGCAGCTTGACGATTCTCGGGACGGCGCTCGTCGATACGGGATCGCGCATGGATGACGTCATCTATGAAGAATTCAAAGGAACTGGCAACATGGAGCTCCACCTCGACCGGAAACTCTCGGAACGCCGCATCTTCCCGGCGATTGATATCCGTCGCTCGGGAACGCGGAAAGAAGAGCTCTTACTCGGCAAGGACGAGCTCGACATGCTCTGGACGATTCGCCGCACGATGAACGAGTCGCCGGACTTCCTCGAACAGTTCTTGCGCCGCGTCCGCGAGACGAAGACGAACGTCGACTTTTTCGCGGCACTCGAGGCCGACAAGAAAAAGAGTCGCCGAACGGTGAAAAAAACAAAAACTGACTTGTAAATCTGTGGGCCGGGTGCTATTATATTCTAGTGAACTTTCTCTAGGTTGAAAGAATACTTAGGGCCGAAGGAGTTGAAAAGCAATGAAACAAGGAATCCACCCAGAATACCGTAAAGTCGTATTCATGGACTCGACGACTGAGTTCAAATTCATCTCTGGTTCGACTCGTTACTCTAACGAGACAATCACGATGGAAGATGGTAACGAATACCCACTCATCCGTGTCGATGTATCTTCTGACTCGCACCCGTTCTACACAGGTCGCCAGAAATTCGCATCTGCGGACGGTCGTATCGAGCGCTTCAACAAGAAGTACCAACGTTAATCGTCAACTTGTATGCACACCGCCTAGGGATTGCCCTTGGCGGTTTTTATTTTTTATAGAGAGAAGTCAACCCTTTTTCTTGACGGAAAAGATGGGTATAATCGGGAAGCGATTATCGATGGAGAGGGCGAAGAAAAATGATGCATGTGACGAACCGATACGGTTGGATCGAAGTGATTTGTGGGAGTATGTTTTCTGGGAAATCGGAGGAGTTGATTCGTCGTGTCCGCCGGGCCCATTACGGCAAAATCCCGGTACAAGTGTTCAAACCGGGTATCGACGACCGGTATCATGAAGAGAACGTCGTCTCGCATAGCGGCAACTCGGTCGTGGCCGTCCCGGTCCACTCGAGCCAGGACTTATACGATGCGGTGCGTGAAGAGACGCAAGTCATCGCCATCGATGAGGTCCAGTTCTTTGACGAGGGCATCGTCGACGTGATCGAGCAGTTGGCGTCAGAAGACAAACGTGTCATCTGCGCCGGTCTCGACATGGACTTCCGTGGTGAACCGTTCACGATGATGCCGGAACTGCTCGCACGTGCCGAGTTCGTGACGAAGCTCCAGGCCATCTGTCTGTCTTGCGGCGCCCCGGCGTCGCGGACGCAACGCTTGATTGACGGAGAGCCGGCCCGCTATGAGGACCCGGTCATCTTGGTCGGTGCGGCCGAGTCTTACGAACCCCGGTGCCGTCATTGTCACGACGTCCCGAACAAACCACGTCCGGTCCGCCATACGGTGGCCGATTGATGACCAAAGCGGACCGCCTCGGCGGTTCGTTTTTTGCTATAATGAAGACAGTTCGATTTGACGGAGAAAGGACGGATCATCATGTTTGACCGTTTAAGTGTATTAGAAGAACGCTACATGCAATTGAATGAGATGCTCGCTGACCCAGAAGTGCTCAGCGACTCAAATAAGTTACGCCAATATTCGAAAGAGCAGTCCCAGCTCGAAGAGACGGTGCAGGCGTACCGTCACTATAAAGAGACGAGCGCGGCGTATAAAGAAGCGAAACAGATGCTCGAAGACCGTACGCTCGATAGCGACATGCGCGAGCTCGCGAAAGAAGAGATGTCGCTCCTCGAGCCGGAAGTGAAAGCGCTCGAGGCGAAGCTCCGCGTCTTGCTCCTACCGAAAGACCCGAACGACGACAAGAACGTCATCGTCGAGATTCGCGGGGCTGCCGGAGGGGACGAGGCGGCGCTGTTCGCGGGTGATCTTTATAAGATGTATACGCGTTTCGCCGAACGGCAAAATTGGAAAGTCGAGTTAATCGACGCCAACTATACGGAGCTCGGCGGTTTCAAAGAAGTGACGTTCCTCATCAACGGGAACGGGGCCTACTCGAAGCTGAAATTCGAGAACGGGGCCCATCGTGTCCAGCGTGTCCCGTCGACCGAATCGGGCGGGCGGATTCATACGTCGACGGCGACCGTCGCCGTATTGCCGGAAGCCGAGGACGTCGAAGTCCACATCGACATGAAAGATGTCCGTGTCGACACGTTCACATCATCCGGACCGGGCGGGCAGTCGGTCAACACGACCCAGTCGGCCGTACGCTTGACGCACATCCCGTCGGGGCTCGTCGTCTCGTGCCAAGACGAGAAGTCGCAACATAAAAATAAAGACAAAGCGCTCAAAGTACTCCGGGCCCGCCTCTACGACAAGATGCAGAGTGAACACATGGAAGAATTGTCGGCCCAGCGGAAGTCGGCCGTCGGGACGGGTGATCGTTCAGAGCGAATCCGGACATACAATTTCCCGCAGAGCCGCGTGACCGACCATCGTATCGGACTCACGCTTCAAAAGCTCGATCGCGTGCTCGCCGGTGAACTCGACGACATCATCGACGCGCTCGTCATGGACGAACAGGCTCGCTTGATGGAGGATGCGGAATGATGCGAATCGCCGCCGCGTTGAAAACAGCAGAGCGCACACTGGCTGAAGCCGGCCGTGACGCCTCGATGGCGGAATGGTGGCTGATGCACGTCCTTGACGTCGACCGGACGGGGTTGTTGATTCGACTGTCGGATGAACTTTCAACTGTCGAGGCGAAAGCTTTTACGGACGGTATGGCACGCCTTCTCGACGGTGAACCCGTCCAGCATCTGATTGGGCAGGCACCGTTTTACGGACGGGTGTTTGAAGTGAATCGTGACGTCTTGATTCCGCGGCCGGAGACAGAAGAGCTGATTGAGTGGGTCGTGTCCCATGTCGGCGCCGTCGCAGATGACGAGACGGTCGATGTCGGGACGGGCTCGGGTGCAATTGCCATCACGCTTAGCCTCGAGCTCGGAAAACGCGTCCAAACGGTCGATATTTCCCGGGAAGCCATCGCTGTGGCGAAGCGAAACGCCGAAGCGCTCGGAGCTGACGTCGTCTTCCATGAAGGGGACTGTCTCACTCCGATCGCCGATGCGTCGATTCGGGTGCCCGTCTCGAATCCGCCCTATATCGAGGCGGACGAACTGCTCGACGAGACCGTCGCGGGCTTCGAGCCACACCTCGCTTTGTTCGGCGGGGTGGACGGGCTCGACTTTTATCGAACGATTATCGAGGACTCGAAACGGGTCATGCGTGCCGATTGGCAGTTAATCGCGTTTGAAATCGGGTGTAACCAAGGACAAGTTGTGAAAACGTACCTATCCGAACGTTATCCTGAAGCAGAAACGGGTATTTTAAAAGATATAAACGGTAAAGACCGAATCGTCTACGCCGTGAGGGAAGGGATTGCGTATGGAAACGAAATGGATCAAACCGACTGAAGTGAAGATTGGGGTGGAGCTCTTGAAGGCGGGTGAGGTGATTGCCATGCCGACGGAGACAGTGTATGGTCTCGCCGGAGATGCGACGAACGATGTCGCGATTCGCAAGATTTTTGAGGCGAAAGGCAGACCGGCAGACAACCCGCTCATCGTTCACGTCGCATCAGTCGAACAGGCCGGACATTTCGCGCAAACCATCCCGCCGGTCGCGAAGCGCTTGATGGAAGCGTTTTGGCCCGGTGCCTTAACGATTATCTTACCGTCAAACGGTCGGGCGTCTTCGCTCGTGACAGCGGGACTCGATTCAATCGGGCTTCGGATGCCGGACCATGACGCCGCGCTCGATTTGATTCGCTCGTCTGGCCTCGGTCTGGCGGCACCGAGCGCGAACCGGTCTGGCCGGCCGTCTCCGACGTCTGCGAAGCACGTGGCCGATGATTTATCCGGTCGTATCGCGGGTATTATGGATGGGGGACCGACAGGCATCGGTGTCGAGTCGACTGTAATCGACTGCACGACAGAACCGGCGACGATTTTACGTCCCGGCGGCGTGACGAAAGAAGCAATTGAGGCCGTAATCGGTCCGGTCAACCTCGATGCCAACTTGAACGACGAGACCGCGACACCGCGCTCGCCGGGGATGAAGTACACGCATTACGCCCCGAGCGCACCACTTTATCTCGTCGACGGGGGACGCGACGACCTCGTCCAAATCGTCACGGCACGTAAGGAAGCCGGCAAACGCGTCGGCGCGCTCGTGTTCGATGAAGAGCCGACCCCAGCCGACGTCACACTCTCGCTTGGTCGTTCGATGGAGACGGCGGCACAACGGCTGTATGAGGCGTTACGAAAATTTGATGAGACCGATGTGGAAGAGATTTACGTGAACCGGATTGAGCCGACGGGAGTCGCGCTTGCCGTCTACAACCGCCTCTATAAAGCGGCGGGCGGGAAAGTCGTTCGGTCACACGAAGAGGCCTAAGGACATAGAGGAGGATCACGCGATGTCAATGAAACGCGTATTATTCATATGTAGCGGAAATACATGCCGCAGCCCGATGGCGATGGCATTGCTTCGCTCGAAAGTAACAGGTGACGAATTTGATATCCGCTCGGCCGGACTTCGGACGATGCAAGGGTTCGATGCCTCGGAGAACGCCCTGCAAGTGTTGCGGGAACGTGGGATTGAACTCGACCATGTGACACAGACGTTTGACGATGTGCTCGGCCGTTGGGCCGATGTCATCTTGACGATGACACGCGCGCACCGTGAACAGATTCGAGACATGCACCCGGAGCTCGCCGACCGCACGTACACGCTCTACGAATTCGTGACCGGACTCGAACGAGACATCAACGACCCATTCGGAGGGTCGATGAACGTCTATCGCCAAGTCCGAAACGAACTCGAACCACTCGTCAATCGACTTGTGCTAAAATTGACGAATGATGGGTCAAAGGTGACGAAACCACCGAGACGCTTACCAAAAAAACGGGGGAATGAACGAATGAAAATCGCAATCGGCGCCGATCACGGCGGATTCAATTTAAAAAAGGACATCGTCGGATTACTCGAGGAATTGGGACATGAGTATAAAGACTTCGGGACGCACTCAGCCGAGTCGATCGACTATCCAGACGTCGCTATCCCGGTCGCGGAAGCGGTCGCGGCAGGTGAGTTCGACCGTGGGATTTTGATTTGTGGCACAGGGATTGGAATTGGCATTGCGGCCAATAAAGTGAAAGGGATTCGTGCCGCGCTCGTCCATGACTCGTTCAGCGCGAAGGCGACACGTCAACATAACGACTCGAACATCATGACGCTCGGTGAACGGGTCGTCGGACCAGGCCTTGCTTTGGATTTGGTTGAGACGTGGCTCGACACGAGTTTCGAGGGCGGTCGCCACTCGAACCGTGTCGACAAGATGAGTGCGTACGAATCGAAGTGACGACGATGAAGACGGAGCTTTTGCACTTATTGACGGAGTTGCATGAACGGTTTCCGTTAGATGAGGAAAAGATTCTCGTCATCGGTTGTTCGACGAGTGAAGTGCTCGGCAAGACGATCGGGAAGGCCGGGTCGATGGATGTCGCCTCGGAATTCATCGAGGCGTTCCAAACGTTTCGGGACAAAACCGGCGTCCACCTCGCCTTCCAAGGGTGTGAACACATTAACCGTGCCCTCACCGTCGAACGTCGGACGTTAAAACAGTTCGGGTTGACGGAAGTGACCGTCGTCCCGATTCGGGCGGCCGGGGGCGCGATGGCCGAGAAGGCGTATGAACGTTTGGACGCGCCGTGCGTCGTCGAAACGATTCAAGCGGACGCCGGCATCGACATCGGCTCGACGTTGATTGGTATGCACTTGAAGCCGGTCGCGATTCCCGTCCGCTTGTCGGCAAAACAGCTCGGTGAGGCATACGTCACGTTCGCCATCACCCGGCCGAAACTGATTGGTGGCCCGCGGGCGCACTATCCAGCCAAATAAACGAAGCCGGTCCGTCATGGACCGGCTTCGTTTGCGTTATACGTCCTCGCTGAACAAGTACGACACGACCATCGGGAACCGCTCGCGCCAGGCGATTTCGTTGTGCACGCCTTCTTCGATGACCTCGAAGCGAATATGCTCCACCTTATCGCGGAGCAGGGCGTAGACACGTTCGCTCGACTCGAGATACATCTCGTTCGTCGGCCCGTCCGCCGTCGGCTGTTCGACTTCTTTACGGCCGACGTCCATGTAAAGCCGTTCAACGCCTTTCAAATCGCTCGCTTCAATCAACTGCTCGAGTTCCGTCTGATTGAACCAGAACGCTGAGGACAACGAAGCGACACGCTTGAAGGTGTCAGGATAGACGCAAGCGGCGTAAATCGAGATTAAGCCCCCCATCGAGCTGCCCATCATCGCCGTTTCGTCCGGCTTCGTCCGATAGTTCGCATCGATCATCGGCTTCAACTCTTGGGCGATATATTCGATATAAGCTGAGCCTTGACCGCCGAGCGTCACGTCTTGACCGAGCAAGCTCTCGCCGATGTACGGGTTCTCCCACGGTCCGTACTCATCGAGCCGCGTCTCGCCGGGAGCCGAGTCGATGCCGACGATGATAATGTCTCGTTTCGAGGCGTCTAAATATTCACCGGCACGCCAACTCATCTTATAGCTCGCATCCTCGTCAGCGAACACGTTCTGTCCGTCATGCATATAAAGCACCGGATAGCGCTTGTCCGACATCTCGTAGTCGGCCGGCGTGTAAATCCGAACGGTCCGTTCGCGATCGAACGGGGTAATCGTGATTTGTTTCGTCTCAATCATAAACATCCTCCTCTGATCGTCTTCTTCAGTATAATACCCGACTTATGCCATGATTAGACGATACCCAAAAAAAGAAGCTTATGTTACGATGGGGGTGTTGATTTTTAGACATTCAGAGGGGGTTTCAACATGGTAAACACGACGAAGTTGAAAGTGCAGGATGCGGAATTGTTTGAAGCGATGCAACACGAGCTCGATCGCCAACGGGAGAACATCGAACTCATTGCCTCGGAGAACTTTGTCTCAGAAGCAGTCATGGAAGCGCAAGGTGGCGTATTGACGAACAAGTACGCGGAAGGCTATCCGGGCCGTCGTTACTACGGTGGTTGTGAGTTCGTCGATGTGGCCGAAAACATGGCCCGCGACCGCGCAAAACAGCTATTCGGTGCCGAACATGCGAACGTCCAGCCGCACTCGGGCGCGCAGGCGAACATGGCCGTCTACTTCACAATCCTTGAAGCAGGCGACACAGTGCTCGGGATGAACTTGTCGCACG
This sequence comes from Exiguobacterium sp. AB2, assembly GCF_000696055.1. Lineage (NCBI taxonomy): Bacteria > Bacillati > Bacillota > Bacilli > Caryophanales > Exiguobacterium > Exiguobacterium sp. AB2. Next base: position 74,253 of record NZ_JNAA01000057.1, on the reverse strand, counting down.
GCGGTCATTTGACGCACGGAAGTCCGGTCAACTTCTCAGGCGTTCAATACAACTTCGTCGAGTACGGTGTGGACAAAGAGACAGAACACATCGACTATGACGTCGTCGCAGCCCTCGCGAAAGAACATCAACCGAAACTCATCGTCGCTGGTGCCTCGGCATACCCGCGGACGATTGATTTCGCCAAGTTCCGTGAGATCGCCGACAGCGTCGGTGCGTATCTCATGGTCGACATGGCCCACATCGCTGGACTCGTCGCGGCCGGCCTTCATCCGAACCCGGTCGAGCACGCGCACTTCGTCACGACGACGACGCACAAGACACTCCGTGGTCCACGTGGGGGGATGATTCTTTGTAAAGAAGAGTTCGCCAAGGCAATCGACAAGTCGATTTTCCCAGGCATTCAAGGCGGTCCGCTCATGCATGTGATCGCAGCGAAAGCGGTAGCGTTCGGTGAAGCGCTACAACCTGAATTCAAAGACTATCAAGCACAAGTCATCAAAAATGCACAAGCGCTCGCGAAAGGGTTAGAAGAAGAGGGGCTCCGCATCGTATCAGGCGGCACGGACAACCACCTTCTCCTCGTCGACCTCCGCGGCATCGACATCACCGGGAAAGCGGCCGAGCATGCGCTCGACGCGGCCGGCATCACGGTGAATAAAAACACGATCCCATTCGATCCGGCATCACCGTTCGTCACGAGCGGGATCCGTCTCGGCACGGCGGCGATGACGACGCGTGGCTTCAAAGAAGACGATATGCGTGAAGTCGCCCGGTTGATTGGGCAAGTATTGACGAATCATGAAGATGAAGCGGTGCTCGCGACAGCACATGAAGAAGTACGTCGTTTGACGGCGAAGTTCCCGCTCTACCCGGAACGAGGCTGACGCATGGACGCACGGACACTCGCAGACCGAGAACTCGCGACACTGCCGCTCCTCGACATGACGGAATGGCTCGCCAGGAAAGGCGAGCACGACCTGACGTTTCGGCTTGTGGCGAATGAATTCGGTGTCATCACGACGCTGCTCGACCACGGTTATTTCAGTGAGGCGAGCGAACGGATTGTGCCGCTTCTCGGGATGAAAGTGCCGGCTGCGTTCCATCGACTCGGACTCGCGCTCGAAGTGAAAGCGAACGGAAAGAAGGCGGCCAAGCGCCGCTTTCGTTCGTTCACGCCGGCCGTCATGAACCATGCTGACTTGTCGGACTGGCGGCATGCCTTTAAATGGGAGAAAAGATGGCTCGGGTTACCGGCTGCGATCGTGCTCGCCCTTGTCGCCTTGGCGTTCTGGCCCGACGAACCGGCACCCGTCCCGACCGTGAACGAGCCGACGGTTGATACGATCACGGAAGACGAGGCGCTCGCGGAGCGGCTCGAAGAACTTGAACAGGAAGTGGCCCGTCTCGAACAAGAGAACGAGGCGCTGCAGGCGGAAGAGGCAACACCGGAACCTGTTACGGAACCACCGGCCGTCATCCCGCTCACAGAGATCGAGTCGCTCGTCTCGGATAAGCGCTACGAGGAAGCGGACGCGTTGCTCGTCGGGGAGCCGAAAGCCGGACAAGAGCAGGCGGTCGGATTTTATCGCCTACTCGTCGACAATAAGCTGAATCAAGCGGAGATTGCCGACTATGCCGCCTATGTCGAAACGTATCCCGATTCCGGGTACAAGGCGGACGTCTTATGGATGAAAGGGATTGCCGAGCGTAAGGCCGGGGATGCGGCTTACCGGGAGACGCTCGCCGAAGTCGCGGCGATGGAAGGGACGTATTGGGCACCGATCGCTGAGTCGGTCCTTGCCGGAGACTGAGGTTGTAGCTTAGGCTACAGCCTCTTTTCTCATCAAATTCTAATCGGATTCACCAAGCGTTCTCAAGTGACTCTCGTATCATGAAGAAAAAGATGAAGGAGCGATAGGATGAGACGTAGCAGAACAGGTTGGTTTGGCCGGATGGTGCGAGGCGTGGTCGTGAGTGTGTTGGCACTCTCGCTCATGGCGGTCGGTGTATTTGGATTTTTATTTTTTACGGTGACGGGCAACGACTGGCTCGGTCAATGGATGTCTTACGGAAGCGAGCTGTCGCTTCAAGCGGATGGATTCGAGTCTCGTGTGGAACGGTGGACCGACTCACTTGAGGCGCGGGTAGGTCAACTGATTCCGGAGACGATCCGGCCGTTTTTCGACTGAACAATCCGGGAACAGAATAACGATGCGTCGGGCGGACTGCTCGGCGTTTTTTGCAGAGAGGATGAAGACGATGGCAACGATTCTTGTCGTCGAAGACGACGTTAAAATTGCACGGCTGTTACAACTCGAACTGATGCACGCAGGGTATGCGGTCGAAGTCGAGCACGATGGACGGACCGGGCTCGAGCGGGCGCTTCAAGGTGGGATTGACTTGATGCTCCTTGACGTCATGTTGCCCCACATGAGTGGCCTCGAAGTCGTGCGCCGCATCAAAGCCGAGCAACCGACACTGCCGGTACTCATGGTGACGGCGCGAGGCGACCGGTATGACAAGGTGAGCGGGCTCGACCTCGGGGCAGACGACTATATCACGAAGCCGTTCGAGATGGAGGAGTTACTCGCCCGGATTCGTGCCTTCTTACGGATGCGCCAACACATTCAAACCGATACGAGCGAACGAACTTTTTCTTATGAAGGCCTCACCGTCGACGTCAACCGTCATGAAGTGACGTGTGACGGGGCGCATGTGGAATTGACGCGGCGTGAGTTCGACTTGCTCGCCTATTTGATTGAATATCCGGAGCGGGTGTTGACGCGCGACCAATTGCTCGAACACGTCTGGGGTTTCGATTATTACGGGGACACGAACGTCGTTGACGTGTACGTGCGCTATGTCCGGAAGAAGCTCGGGGGCAGTTGGATTCAGACCGTTCGCGGTGTCGGATACATGTTGAAGCGTGGTGAATAAGATGAAGCTGCGCACGAAAATCGCCCTCGCGATGACGGGATTCATGTTATTTCTGCTCATCACGTCGTTCGGGGTCGCGTGGCTCGTCTCCCGTCATCAAATCATCGATTCCCGCTATGACGTGTTGCGACAAGCGCTCAGCCTACTAGAAGAAGATACGCGCAATCGTGACGCCGTCGTCTCGCTCCATGAAGACAGTGTCGTCCTCGAGCGGCAAGTGAACGGGGAATGGGCCATCGTCGGTGGTTCGACCGCGGACGGGCTGAGCTTCCCGGTCAATTACGGGGAGCCGGCACTGATTGGTGACTGGTTCGTCATCGCGACATCGAACGGGCTCGCTTACGGGTTCGAGGATGCGGCGGTCAGTGAGACGCTTCGCACGCTCGCGACGATTTTTGTCATCATCTTCTTGATCGCCGTCGCTGTGATGTTCATCGGCAGTTTATGGATTGTCCGCCAAGGGCTCGCACCGCTTCGAAAGCTAGAGGCGACGATGCAACGTATCACCACGTCCGGGACGCTCGAAACGATTGAGGTCGGCTCTGACGAGGACGAAGTGGCGACGCTCGCGGACGGCTTCAATCAGATGATCGGTCGGGTCGAAGGGTCGATGGACGAACAACGACGCTTCGTCGCCGATGTTTCACATGAACTGAAGACGCCGCTCACGGTCATCGAAGGCTATGCCAAACTGCTCCGGCGTTGGGGGCAGAGCGACCCGGCCGTCCGTGACGAGGCGATCGACCATATTTTGACGGAGTCGCGCCAAATGCGTGAAGACTTGATTGAACCGATGCTCGAGTTGAGCCGTTTCCCTACAATCGAAGAAGTCGAGTCCGAGGCGATTGAGTTGACGCAGCTAGCAAGTCAGCTCGAGGAACGGTTCGAACGTTCGCACGGCAAACGGGTGCCAATCGAGGTGACGGGGCAGTGGCAAGGTCATCGCGATTCGCTTCAGCGCTTGCTCGTCATTTTCATCGACAACAGTTTGAAGTATGCCGAGGACACGCGCGTCACGATGACGCCGACACGGATCGAGGTCCGTGACCACGGGCCGACGCTCGATGAAGAGGAACGGGGGCGGCTGTTCGACCGGTTTTATCGGCTCGATGAGGCGCGAGACCGGAGTGGTAGCGGGCTTGGGCTCGCCATCGCGAAAGAGGTGGCGGATTTGAACGGCTGGACCGTCGGGAGTTACGCCAACGCACCGAGCGGGAGCGTCTTTTACGTCACGAAATGAAAGAAGTTTCGCAACTTCTCATCGTTCTCTAATGGAATCTTCGTGGTGCTCTAAGGTCGACCTTCTATGATAAAGGTGTAGATCAGGAACACCACACGAAATGAGGAGGAATTGAACATGAAATTAATTGGATGGATTTTAGGCGTCGGCTTGGCGGTACTCGCCGTTGCCGGGATTGGGTTGTATGTCGCCAACGATAAGACGGACACGGTCATCGTCCCACGGGCGATTGACAGTGCGAGCAGCGGATCGAACGGGTCTGACGATGCAAGAGATGACGCACGAGACGACGGACAAGTCCAGACGAATGATGATGCGGCTGAGCCGGCGCAGTCAGGTGATATCCCAATCCGTTCTGTCGATGACGACGATGACTATGAATTGTACGGCACGCTCGTCGCCTTGACGGACCGTGACGTCACAATCAGCTTTAGCGGCAAAGAGTCGACGTATCCGCTCGCGGCCCGTCATGAAATCGATGATGACACACCGAAAGCGGGCGATCGCGTCACACTCGAGTTCAACCGCAACAACGAAGTGAAGGAAGTCGACCGTGAGAACGACGACTTCGACATTTACGGCACGTTCGTCAAGATGTCCGACCGTGATGTGACGATTGAACGAGAAGGACAACAGTTGACGTTCCCATTGGCAGCGCGCTATGAACTCGATGACGGGATGCCGAAAGCTGGCGACCGCGTCAAGCTTGAATTGAATCTGCAAGAGCAAGTGAAAGAGATTGAGTTGGAAGATGACGACGATGACGACGACGACGACGATCGTGACGACGACTAATACACGCATACAAGGGAAGGTGCCACGCGCGGTGGCACCTTTTTTCAAATCGTAACACTTCTGAAAACATAATCGAAACAACATATATGATATGATGAATAAGGAATTTTTAGGGGGTCGTATCCTAGGGACGGCCAAATGGGGACGGAGGTGCCAGGTGATGCGGGCGTTTTGGGTCATTCCCCTTCTGTGTGTAATGTTGAGCGGTTGCGGTGCGAACTCTATGAGTGCGATCGAGATGCGTCCGCTCGCCGCGACGGCGCTCAAGCAGACGAGTGGGATGGAATTACCATTGGAAATAAAGAAACATATTCTTACATATTGCGAGAAGCAACCGACGGATATCTTGCCGGCGCAGCGGGCGAAAGTGTCGGAGGCGACCTACGTTCACCCAGTCTATGAAGAGCTAGGGAGCAAGACCGTCAGCTACTGGGCGAGCGGCGAGACGCGCTACGTTTCGTGTGCAAACAGTTATGAGCAGTTCGAACGGACGTTTGCAGTCGAACCGATCGAGGCGCTCGAACCGCTAGCAGCTGACGTAAAAGAGACAGAAGCCAAGCGGATGATGACGTTTGAGCCGGCGTTTGACACGTCATTCATCAACGAGCGATTTCATATCGATGCGGAACACGAGCGCGTGCTGGCGGGGTCGATGTTTCGTTATGAAACCCCAGACAGCGGGTCGCTTTACGTCACGTACGACGTGAAACGGAACGGTCGGACGCTCGACCGGACGATCGAGTCGGGGTTGTTCGTCTTTAAAGCCGAGCGGACGAGCGGGTATACGTTCTTGACCCAGCTGACGGACGGGCGCGTCACACTTCAAATTGGGACGGAGAACGCGTTTGAGCGGAAAGTGTTACCGGACATCTTTGTCGGGGAACATGTGTATCTCGATACGACCGAAGCGACGGTCGTGCTCGACGGGTCGCGCCGCCAACTGTTGAAGCGCGTCATCGTCTCGGACGAACCGATTGGTCAAGTCGGGGACGAGTCGTCCCTTACCTTGTCCGAACGTTACGGGACGGTCATCGAGGTGTGGGGCAGCGTCCGCTTGCCGCTCACGACGACGTTGATGAGTCTGTCGCCGGCAAGCGAGAAGGTGCGGTTGGCCACGTATGAACAAGACGGGACAATCGTCCATCTCGATGGGCCAAATACCCGTGCGCTATTCGAGTTGTTGGCAGAAGTCGTCCCTTCGCGCGTACCGACGACCGCTACTTATCGCGGGACGATTTCGCTTCACGAGCGATTGTCCGAACAAAACCTCGACGTCTATGTCGCCGGCGGGGACGTGTTCGTGGTCGACCTTCATACCGGGGCCGAATACGGTCTGGATGCTGTACAGCTGAAAGAGTTGCTGGCATCATCGAATCAAACTCAAAAAATAAAAATGTAAGTATACCCGCTTTATGACGAAAGTATGTCAGAAAAGCGGGTTTTTGTTGTCAAATTGAAACTATGTTTTGCTAAAAAACTATCCTATAATTTTTTTTGCGAAGGTTTAATAAACTCTACATATAACCGATATACTCATAAAACACACAGCACTATACCTTTCGTCACTATATGGATAAAGGAGGAGTTAGAGAAACCCTCAATTTACCCCATCGTCCGTCACCACGTTTTGTTCGTCATCAGGAGAGGAATAGGTAGTGAAATTGAAAAAGTTAATGTTGTCTCTAACAGTTGTGTTGTTAATGCTTAGTGTAAACATGTCAAAATCGGGGGCACAAACGATGAACCCACTCGACGGTGTGAAAAACTATCAAGTGTTTTATGGTCATCCGACAGATGCGATTCTGAAGGATATGCAAAACTACGATCTCGTCATCATCGAGCCGTTGCACTACACGAAGGCGCAAATCGATTTAATTCAATCACGCGGCACGAAAGTGCTCGGATATATCAGTGTCATGGAAGTCGCGACATGGAACACGGGTCTCATGTCGAAGCTCCAAGCAGGGGACTTCTTCACACGTAACGGTCAGCGCGTCCATTATCCGGAATGGGATTCGTATTTGACGAATATCGCTTCGACGCATTTTCAAGGCTTGTTGCTCACGGAAATTCAAAACCAAGTCATCGCCAAAGGAATCGACGGCGTGTTCATGGACACGGTCGGCGATATCGACAATGAGCATTTGAACAATCCGACCGTGCTCAAACAGCAACGTGACGGGCTCGTCAACTTCTTGAAGCAAGCGCGGGCGAAATACGGCGACATCGCCATGGTCCAAAACTGGGGCTTCGACACGCTTGAGACGTCGACGGCACCTTATGTCGATGGCATCATGTGGGAGAGTTTCAACGCCGACACGATCAAGAGCGACGCATGGTCACAAAACATGATTAAGAAATTACAAGCGGTCGATACGAAACACTCGGTGAAGACGCTCACGATTTCGACGCGGCAAAGTGCCGAGAGCCATAAGCTCGCGAAAGACGCAGGGTTCATCCATTTCCATGAGGCGGATGAGTATGTGAACTGGAACGCGGGCCTCGTCACACGTACGGCGACGACCGCTCCGGCACCGTCGACACCGACGTCGACAGTGACTTCGACTGAATCGACAGTAAAACCAGCCGAGACGGCACCGAAGACGGAGACAGTGAAACCGGCTGAAACAGTCACGAAGACGGAGACAGTGAAACCGGCTGAAACGGTCACGAAGACGGAGACAGTGAAACCAGCTGAAACAGTTACGAAGACCGAGGCGGTCGCAAAACCGACGACGACCCCGGTGAAAGCGACAACTCCGGCCCAGACGACATCTTCATCTGCGCCAAAAGTCGCGGACGAGAAGAAAGTCACATCGAAAAAAGATGAAAAGAAGAAAAAGCACGTCAAGAAAAAAGCTGTGAAGGCGAAAAAACATGCCCACGTTACGAAACAAGATGCCCCGAAAGGCAAGATGTGCGGCAAAGCGAAACAACAGACGGCCGCTTTCTTGAAATTCTTCAAATTGTAAAATAGAGGGAGACCCCGAGGTAGAGATGCTGTCCTCGGGGTTTCGTCTGACCTCTTGGAAAACAGAAGTTGACCCTACCTTTTTGCAGGGGGTTAGGGTACAATGCTCAAGAGAGATTGAGAGAGGAGTGAAGCATGATGGGAAAAGTACACGTTTATGACCACCCATTGATTCAGCACAAGATGACGATTATGCGCAAAGCAGAGACGGGGACGAAGCAGTTCCGCGAGCTCGTCGACGAAGTTTCGTCGCTCATGGCATATGAAATTACACGCGACCTTCCATTGACAGACGTGGAAATCGAGACACCGGTCTCGGTATCGACGCAGAAGATGATTGCCGGCAAGAAATTGGGTATCGTCCCAATTTTACGGGCAGGCCTCGGAATGGTGGATGGCTTCCTCAAAATGATGCCGAACGTCAAAGTCGGTCACATCGGTCTATACCGTGACCCGGAGACGCTCGAGCCACACGAATACTATCTCAAGTTGCCGACGGACATCACGGAGCGTGACTTCATCGTCGTCGATCCGATGCTTGCGACAGGCGGCTCGGCTGCTGACGCGATCGCGGCACTTAAAAAGCATGGCGCGAAGTCGATCAAGCTCGCTTGCCTTTGTGCAGCACCAGAAGGCGTCGAGCGTGTTCAAAACGAACACCCGGACGTTGAGATTTATCTCGCCGCCCTCGACGAGAAATTGAACGACCACGGCTACATCGTCCCAGGGATGGGCGATGCGGGTGACCGATTGTTCGGAACGAAGTAATCAAAAAGACGAACCAAATCGTGAAAGCGATTCGGTTCGTCTTTTATTATTCGTTGATGAGTCCTTCACGGACCAAAAAGTCACGGGCGACTTTCTCGGGACGTTGTTTCTCCACGTCCGCGAGGTAGTTCAGCTCTTGCATCACTTCGTCCGTGATTCTGCCGGACAGCAAGTTGAGCACGTCTTCGAGCTCGGGATGCTCACGCAACGTATTGCCGTTGATGAGCGGTACGGCGTAATATGGCGGGAAGAACTGTTGGTCGTCTTCGAGGACGACGAGTTCGAACCGTTTCAACAACCCATCCGTTGAGAAGCCGTCAATCGCTTGGCTCTCACCGTTCATGAGCGCCGTATAGCGCAGGCCGCCATCAACTGGCTTCACATCTTTGAAGCGGAGCGGATACGTCTCTTTCAAGCCGAGATACCCGTCCTCGCGGTTCGAGAACTCGATTGTCGGGCCGAAGACGAGCTCGTCGCTGACGGCGGCGAGGTCCGAGATGCTCTCTAGCGCATAACGGTCCGCGTCTTCTTGTTTGACGGCGATCGCGTATGTGTTGTTGAATCCGATCGGGTCGAGCGTCTGGACGTCGAAACGTTCCTCAATCTGTGGTTTGACGCTCGCGTAGACGGCGTCGGGATCGTTGTCGACCGCTTGGTTCAACACGTCGACCGACAGGGTGCCGGTGTATTCGACGTATGTGTCAATCTCCCCGGTACGGATGGCGCTGAATGCGACTTGCGTCCCGCCGAGGTTCAGCTGTCGGCGAACGTTCAAGTCGGTCTCTTCTTCAATCAAGTCGGCGACGATATTTCCAAGAATGAGTTGTTCGGTAAAGTTCTTCGATCCGACGACAATCGTGTCGTCTTCACGGGTGAAGGCGTAAATCGAACCAGCAAGGAGTAGGGCGAACGCCGATGCGATGACGATGAGCGGTTTTGTGACTTTCTTCGCCGAGCGACGCGTCTTCTTCTTCATGCGGCCGTCGGCGAGGACGATGCCGTTCGGTGCGACTTTATACTCGATACGGCTGACGACGAAGTCGATCAACAAGGCGAGAAGACCAGCTGGGATGGCCCCGGCGAGAATCTGGTTGTTGTCGACAGTCTGAATCCCGGCGAAGACGAGATAGCCGAGTCCGCCAGCCCCGACGAACGCCGAGATTGTCATCAGTCCGACGGCCGTGACCGCAGAAATGCGAATACCGGCCATGATGATCGGTAAGGCGAGGGGTAACTGAATCTTACTTAAAATCTGGCGATCGGTCAGGCCGATCCCTTTGGCCGATTCGAGCGTGTCACCAGGAATGCTCGACAGTCCCGTATACGTGTTCTTCACGATCGGGAGGAGCGAGTAGAGGACGACCATGATAATCGCCGGTGTCGACCCGATGCCGATGAACGGGATTAGAAAACCGAGGAGTGCCAAACTTGGCACGGCTTGGACGACGCTCGTCAGACCGAGAATCGGCTTCGCGAGCCGTGGGATCCGTAAGATGAGAATCCCGAGCGGTACCCCTAACAGGACCGCAAGCGAGACGGCGAACACCGTCAGTTGTAAGTGTTCGAGTAAGAGTGTCCCGATTTGGTTCGTGTTGTTTGTGAAGTAATCAAAAAATGATTGGATGGCGTTCATAGCGTTCCCTCCTCTTGCATGAATTGCTCACTGAGGACGGAAAGCAAACTGCTGCGTGTAATCAAGCCGTGAAGCATCGAACCGTCGACGACAGGGAGGTACCCTTGGTCGCTTGTGTTCATGACGTCTAAAATATCGAGGAGCGAATCCTCGATTGAGACGAAGGCGTAATTCGTGTTCATGACTTCCTCGAGTCGCTTCGTCTTATCTGGGATGCCGTGGACGTCCTTCAATTTGATGAGTCCTTGCAAAGTACGGTCACGGTCGGTAATCAATAGGCTGTCGACTTTGCGCGAACGCATAATTTCAATCGCTTGAAGCACCGTCCGTTTCCCGCTGATCGATACCGGGTCGGTGATCATGATATCTTTTGCCTTGATGAATTCAGGGCTGTTCCAAATTCGATTTTTCCCGATGAACGACTCGACGTACTCGTCTTTCGGGTTCCGGAGGATTTGTTCCGGGGTATCGAATTGGACGATTTCCCCGTCGCGCATGATACAAATGCGATCGGCCAGCTTGATCGCCTCATCCATATCATGGGTGACGAACACAATCGTCTTTTTCACTTCTTCTTGCAGGTTGAACAGCTCTTCTTGCAGGTCGTTCCGGGTCACCGGATCGAGGGCGCTGAACGGCTCATCCATCAAGATGACTTCCGGGTCGTTCATGAGAGCACGGGCGAACCCGATGCGTTGCTGTTGGCCACCGCTCAATTCGCTCGGATAGCGATCGATGAACTGATCCGGGTCAAGGCCGACCATGCGGAGGAGGTGTTCGGTCCGGGCGTCCATGTCTTGTTCGGCATGGCCTTCGAGCCCGGCAATCAATTGGATGTTTTCACGGATCGTCATATGCGGGAAGAGGCCGGTCTGTTGAATGACGTACCCCATCTGGCGCCGCAATTCAATCGGATCCATTTTGCGCGTGTCTTGGCCGTTGACGATGATTGTGCCTTCCGTCGGTTCAATCAATCGGTTAATCATTTTCAGCGAGGTCGTCTTCCCGCAGCCGGACGGGCCGATAAAGACGACGAGCTCACCTTTGTTGATGATAAGGTTCATCTCTTTCAAGACGGTCGTGTTCTTAAACATTTTTTTCACTTGCTTGAATTCAATCATCGACTCAACTCTTTTCAAATTATTTTCACATAACCTTAATGTTCCCTTGTTATGAAGATGTAAACATCTTTTTCTCAAAATGAGGTTTGAAGACGTTCTAAAACGGGATTAGGTAAAGTTGTAGTCTCATATATGAGCCACACGAATAAAAGGAGCGACGCCCGTAGGCATCGCTCCTTTTATTGGAGTCATTTAGGATTGGTTGCGTCTGATGAGGTTGCGTGAAATCAGCTTCTCGAGTTCGATGATGAAGAAGACGATAATCCCGGACGCGATCGGAATCAACCAATCGGTCGCAGCGATTGGCATCGTTCCGAATGCCGTGTTCATGAACGGCACGTACGTGATGAATAGCTGCAACGCGATGAGCACCCCGGAGACGTAGAACGCAATCGGGTTCTCGAAGAACGAACGGTTGAGCGCTGGTTCGAGCTCGACACGGACGTTGAACAAGTGGAAGAGCTGGGCGAAGACGATCGTGTTGAGCGTCATCGTGTGGATATATTCCACACTATAATCACCCGTGTTCATATATAGGTTGTACATGAGTGTCCCGCCACTGATCAGGAGTGAGACGAGCAAGATGCGGAAGATATAGTAACCGTTCAATAGCGGTGTCTTCTTCGGTCGTGGAGCCCGCTGCATCGTCGACGGCTCGAGCGGCTCGAAGGCGATCGCAAAGGACAAGGTGATGGCGACGACCATGTTCACCCATAAGATTTGAAGCGCCGTGAGCGGGAGCTGCGTCCCGAGGAAGATACTCATGAGGAGTAATAATCCTTGCGCTCCGTTCGTCGGCAAGATGAAGAGAATCGTCTTCTTCAAGTTGTCGTATACACGTCGACCTTCTTTGACGGCTTTGAAGATCGTGTTGAAGTTATCGTCGACAAGCACCATCTCGGCCGCTTCTTTCGATACTTCTGTCCCTTTGATTCCCATGGCAACACCGATGTCGGCGCGGCGGAGGGCAGGGGCGTCGTTGACACCGTCACCGGTCATGGCGACGATATGGTCTTGCATCTGGAGCGCCTTGACGAGACGCGTCTTGTTCTCGGGGCTCGTCCGGGCGAAAATGTTGTACTGCCCGACGACGTCCGCGAGTTCCTCGTCCGTCAAATCGTCAATCTCGGTCCCTTGAAGCGCGCCGGCTTCTGTCGAGATGCCGAGCTCGTTTCCGATGGCGATGGCCGTCTCTTTGTGGTCACCGGTAATCATCTTCACTTGGATACCGGCCGATTGACACTCATTGACCGCCTCGATCGCCTCGGGACGCGGTGGGTCCATGATGCCGATGAGCCCGAGGAATTCGATTCCTTCATATAAGTCGTCATGGTCAATCTTCTCTTTTGATGTGTTGAACGTGCGTTTGGCGACACCGATGACACGTTGCCCTTTTTTAGCGAGGTCGGTCATCTTCTCTTCCCACATCTCTGTCGGGAAGTTTGAGTCACTCGCCTCGGCCATCGAGAACAAGCGGTCCGGTGCACCTTTCAAGTACATGACGTGCGCTTCGTCACGTGGCGAGAGTGTCGCCATATATTTATGCGCCGAGTCGAACGGGATCTTCGAGATGACGCGGAGCGGTCGAATCGACTCTTCTGCTTTCTCTCCGAGCGTGAGCAAGCAGCCTTCCGTCGGGTCGCCCGTGATCATCCATTGCTTCGACTCTTCGTCGAAGAACAAGTCTGAATCGTTACACGTCACACCGGCAAGGAGAATCTCATTGAGAATCTCGTCTTGCTTGTTCGAGTAGACGTCGTTTTCAAATTCAATGCGACCTTCCGGCGCGTAACCCGAACCGGTCACACGGAGCGTGCGGTCAGCGAGTTGGATGTTCTGCACCGTCATCTCATTTTTCGTCAACGTCCCGGTCTTATCGGAACAGATGACTGATACGGCACCGAGCGTCTCGACGGACGGCAAGTTTTTGACGATCGCCTTGTTGTCTGCCATCTGGCGGACTCCGAGGGCGAGAATGATGGAAATGATCGCCGGTAGTCCTTCCGGAATGACGGCGACGGTGAGACCGATGACCGCGAGCAACAGCTCGACCGTCTCATAGTCACGCAAGAAGTAGCCGAAGATGAAGGTGAACACGGCGACACCGGCGATGACACTCGCAACGGTCTTCCCGAAGCGTTGCGTCTGCTGGATGAGCGGTGTTTGCACTTTCTCGACTTCGGCGATGGACGCGTTGATTTTACCGAGTTCGGTCTTCGAACCGGTCGCGATGACGATTCCGCTACCTGTACCGGCAGCGACCGACGTCCCGGAGAACGCCAAGTTCGTCCGGTCACCGAGACCAATTTTCTCTTCGAGTGGGTCGAGCGTCTTGTCGACGGTGATTGCTTCACCTGTCAAGGCCGACTCCTCGACTTTCATGTTCTCCGCCGTGATGAGGCGAAGGTCGACGGGAATCTTATCACCCGGTTTTAAATAAACGATGTCACCTGGGACGAGGTACTCGGCCTCGATCTCCTTGCGCTTGCCGTCACGACGGACAAGGGCGGACGGGGACAACATTTTCTTAATCCCTTCGAGTGCCTGCTCAGCCTTGTTCTCTTGCAGGTAACCAATAATCCCGATGATGAGGACGACGAGCGCGATGACGATCGTGTCGAGCCGATAGCCGAGTACGGCCTTAATCACGGCGCCGGCCAACAGGATGTAAATGAGAACGTCATTGAACTGTCGTACGAATTTCAGCCACTTCGGGTCTTTCTTTGGCTCGGGAAGGACGTTCTTCCCGTGTTGTTCGATTCGTTCTGTCGCTGTCTCCTCACGTAACCCTTGATCGATATCGGTATCGAGAAGGTCCTCGGTCTCGTGAATCGATAGCGTATGCCACTGCCTCTCTTCCATTTAAAAACCCCTTTCTCTGTTTACAAATTTCGACAGACTGGTAGAACGGTCTATAATTTATTATACCCCATGTGAAAAGTGTGTAAACTTTAATTTCATGTGAAATCATCGGAATTGTGAAGTATGTGTGAATCAGAGAAGGGGAATGTATGGGACGACAAAAAAAGAGGAGAGCGTGGGCTCTTCTCCTTTACGTATTCGGTAACGCCTCCGCCAATAAATCGGCTAAATGGACGGCCCGCATCGAGTCGGTCCCGTGTTCTTGGATGCCGAGTTGCATTTGCAGATGACAGCCCGGGTTCGAGGTCACAATCGTCTGGGCGGCCGTGTCCCGGACGTGGCCCATCTTCATCTCGAGGATGTCGTTCGCGATGATAGGTTGGAGTAAGTTGTACACGCCAGCCGAGCCGCAACAGTGATCGGCGTGGCGCTGTTCGACGTACGTCGTCCCTTGAATCGCTTGGAGTAAAAGTCGCGGGGCGAGCGCGCCTTGTTGCACGTTTCGGAGATGGCACGAGTCTTGATACGTGATGACTTGATTCGGCAACGTGAGTGTGACCCGGTCGAGGAAGCCGACCTCAATCAAAATCGAGGCGAAGTCTTTCACTTTCGCCTTGAAACGCTCGGCGCGCGCGAGCCAGGCGGAATCTTGTTTCAACAGATGGTCGTAACCGAGCAGGAACGCCCCGCACCCGCCCGCGTTCGTGATGACGTGATCGACGTCGAGTGCTTCGAACGCCTCGATGTTTTGTTTCGCGAGTCGGACGGCCCCGGCTTGTTCGCCGGCGTGTCCGTGCAGGGCACCGCAACATTGTTGGGTGTCCGGGATGACGATGTCACAGCCCGCTGCCTGGAGCAACTTCATCGTATTTGCGTTCGTCTCGTAGAACATCGTGTCCATCAGACATCCGCTGAAGAAGGCGATCCGGGCCGTCGGTTGACCCGCCGCCTTCAGCCGTTCCGGACGACGACGTCGTTCCGTCTTCGGTGGGACCGGTGGCAAAATCGCCTCCATCTTTTGGAGCTGGTCCGGGAACCAGTCGAGGATGTGCAGTTTCCGCGTGAGCGTCTGCACACCGGACTGTTGATAAAAACGAAGGAAGCCTGTCGCCGTCTCCATGTTCGCCTTGTTCATGAACAAGCCGTCGAACACGACCTTGCGGATGACGCGCTCTCGGACGTCCATTTGGCCCGTCGCCCGTTTGTGCTCGGTGATGGCGGCCCGCGCATCTTCTAACAAGACGCTATAACGGACCCCGGCCGGACAAGCCGGTTCGCAGGCGAGACAGCCGAGACATTCGTTGAGCGTCTTCTCGACGCCGGCGTCGGGTTCGATCAAGCCGTCGACGACGCCTTTCATGATGGCGATGCGGCCGCGCGGGGAGGCCGTCTCGTCTTTCGAGCGGATATACGTCGGGCACGTCGGCAGACAAAAGCCGCAGCGCATGCAGCCGAGCAGTTCCTCGTAATCGAGCTTGTCGGTCATGCGCGTCGTGAGTTGTTTAGACTGTCTCATACGCCGCCTCCTTGCACGAGCCGTTTTTTCGCTGCCTTCGCGAACATCTTTTGCGGGTTCATGATGCCGTGCGGGTCAAAGGCGAGCTTTATCCCTTTCATGACATCGATGCCAGGCGCGCCTAGCTTCCATTCGAGATATGGCGCCTTCATCGCCCCGACGCCATGCTCGCCCGTGATTGTCCCGCCGAGGTCGAGCGCGGCAGCAAAGATATCAGCGAACGCCGCCTCGACGCGTTCCATCTCTTCATGGTCCCGGGCATCGGTCGCGACCGTCGGATGGAGGTTGCCGTCACCGGCGTGGCCAAACGTGGCAATCTCGATTTCATACTTTCGGCCGATCGCCTCGATGCGCCGGACCATCGCCGCGATCTCGCTCCGGGGCACGGTCGCATCCTCTAAAATCGTCGTCGGGCGAAGGCGGGCGAGTGCGGACAACGCCGTCCGTCTCGCATAACGGAGCGTCTCCGCGTGGAGCTCGTCTCGGGCGACTTCGACGAGTGAGGCCCCTTCGGCGAGACAGATGGCGTGCATCGCCTCGATATCGCGGCGCACGATCTCCTTCGGGCCGTCCTGTTCCAATAGAAGCAAGGCACCGACATCGGTCGGTAATCCGATGTTCGCGTACGCCTCGACGACCTCAATCGTCTTCTTGTCCATGAACTCGAGCGTCGCCGGGATGATGCGGCTCTCGATGATGCGGCTCACCGTCCGCGCCGCCCCGTCCAAGTTGCTGAAATGGGCGAGCATCGTCCGCTTCGTCTCGGGGAGCGGGATGAGTTTGAGTGTCGCCTTTGTGATGACGGCGAGCGTCCCTTCGGAGCCGACGAGGAGGCGCGTCAAGTCGTAGCCGGCGACGTCTTTGGCGAGTTTCCCACCCGTTTTGAGAAGCTCGCCGTTCGGGAGCACCGCTTCGAGGGCGAGTACGTAGTCGGCGGTCACTCCGTACTTTAGACCGCGCAAGCCCCCGGAGTTCTCGCTAATGTTGCCGCCAATCGTCGAGATTTTCATCGAGCTCGGATCGGGCGGATAGAACAGTCCTCTCGCCTCGACCGCTTCGATGAGATGACCGGTGATACAACCCGGTTCGACCGTGACGGTCAAATTTTTCTCGTCAATCTCGAGGATTTGGTCCATATGGCGGAAGTCCATGACGAGTCCGCCGGCGAGCGGTGTCGTCCCGCCGGCCAAGTTCGTCGCCGAACCCCGGGGGATGACCGGGACGCGATGCGTATGGCACAGTCGCAGGACGGTCCGGACGTCTTCCGTCGAACGCGGGGCGACGACGGCGTCGGGCATGGCTTGATAGTTCGGGGTCGCATCGAACGAATAGGCGAGCCGGGTCGTCGCGTCCGTGAAGACGATCTCGTCGCCGAGCTCGGTCTGTAAGTGGTTAATCCATTCCATTATGTATACCTCCTGACATGCCTCTAAGAGTGAGGATGCGGGCGCCGGTTCCGAAAGTCACAAAATCGACACAATTTTAGAGAGCGCTTACAAGGTAATCGTAGCGATTTGAATTGGGATTGTCCACCTATTCTACGTTGATGGGAGGGGATTTCCAGCCTTTTTGTCGTCGGAAATTCAACTGTGACATTCCTCACGACAAATTCGGGCGAACCCCTCGACAGCGGAAAAAGGGTATCGGTATACTAAAACAGGACGTTGTAAACGATTTCAAAATCGGGTCAACTTCCGTTTCAAAACCTTTTGTGAACGTGGGTCGTTTGCCGTTGTATTTTCCAAAACGTGGAGGTATAACTGAACTATTCTTCATCTTGTTCGTTTTGTGAAATGTTATCAATTCAACATTTTTATTTCACCATTTCTTCGTACTTTTTTAAAATTTATCGATTTTAATTTAGTTTGTGAAGTGCGTAAAAGCCTTGATACGACTTGATTTAAAGCGCTTTTATAATTGTGAAATTCATTGACTTCTTATGTCATTTCCATTACTCTGAACTTGTGTGACTTTTGATGGTCACGCGAGTGTGAATCGACAAGATGAAGGACGAGCTTCCTAGAGAGAAAGGGGAGAATAGGATGGCGAAAAAAGACAATCGTTACCTATCCTACGCCTCGCTCGCCTCGCAAATCTCGACCGCGCTTGCAGGACCGATCGTCATCGGTTATCTCGTCGGCCAATACGGAGCGAGACGTGAATTCTGGGGTACGTTTGGTTGGAATGTGTCGGTGCTTCTCGGCATGGCGTTCGGGATCACGGCGCTTGTTCTCACCCTTCGAAGTTTATTGACAGGAGAGGACGAATGAATCTACAACAAGTACAAGCAGACAGAAAAGCACAGAAAGAGCTGATGAAGCGTTACACGAAGTGGTTTATCGGATGGTTCGCCATTCTCCTCCTCGGTGCATTCATCATCCCTATGTACAAACCGGCCTTTCTCGGGTTGTTTCTAGGCGGGGTCGCCAGTCTCATCATTCTACATATGCAGAATCGAAGCGTCATACGGATGTTTGACGTCATCGAACATGGACGACGCCCGAAATCGCACGGGACTGTTTCAAGGATGGCAGTCGGTGCGTTAGCCGTGATAGTCGGCCTCTTCTACGAGGATCGAGTATCGCTGATTGCGGTGGTAACTGGTCTAATCGCCGGCCACATCATACAATTTGGCGAGTTCACACTTGCCCAGCTCAGCAGGAAAAGAGGTGAATACTAATGGGTCATGAGTTTCCCACCTATTCTCTACAACTTGGAGATTACACGCTTTATGGGAGCTGGACGAACGTCATTACGGTGCTGATCGCTTCACTGCTCGTCTTCACGTTCGCCGTCTGGGGAACACGACGCTTGGCAATGAAGCCGACTGGCAAACAGAACTTCATGGAGTTCTTTGCAGAATTCGTACGCGGGGTCATCTCGAGTGCGATGGACTGGAAGACAGGGGGACGCTTTATCTCGTTCGGGATGACATTGATTTTGTTCATTCTATTCTCAAACTTGATGGGTCTACCGTTTAACGTCATCTCTGGCCACTACTTATGGTTTAACTCGCCGACAGCCGACCCGTATGTCACATTGGCGTTGTCGACACTCGTCGTTGCAATGTCGCACTACTACGGCGTGAAGCTGCACGGGTTGAAGCACTATTCGGCAGAGTTCGTCAAACCGGTCTGGTTCTTATTGCCGATCAAGCTTATCGAGGAGTTCGCGAACACCTTGACGCTCGGTCTGCGTCTTTACGGTAACATCTATGCCGGTGAAATCATGATTACCATCATCTTGGGACTCGCAATTACGGCACAAGGGGCACTAAATCCGCTCGGTGCTGTGTTCGCAATCTTCCCAATGATTTTATGGCAAGGTTTCTCAATCTTTATCGGGGTTATCCAATCCTACATTTTCCTGACGCTTGCAATGGTGTACATCGGGCACAAGGCTTCAGCCGAGCATTGATTCGCCTTCGCCAAAGCGTTGAACACAAAAAACTATTTACTTAACTTTTAGGAGGAATATACACAATGGAACAAATGAATCTTCTTGCAACAGCACTCGTTATCGGTCTTGGAGCACTCGCAGCAGGTATCGGTAACGGTCTCATCGTATACGGTACATTACAAGGACAAGCACGTCAGCCAGAACTCAAAAACGAACTTCGTCAAACAATGTTCATCGGTATCGGTTTGGTTGAGGCCCTCCCGATCATCGGTGTGGCTGTCGGTTTCCTTCTCCTCAACTCTTGATTCCGAGTTAACGAGAAAATTGGAAGAGGGAGCACGTCTCCCTCACTTATTTAGTCAAGAGGAGGGTATGCATGGATACGATGATGATTGCAGCTGGTGCTGGCGGTGAAGGCCTCCGCATCCTGGATATGATCTTTACACTTTTCACATTCCTCGTACTCTTGGCCCTGTTGAAGAAATTTGCTTGGGGACCACTCCTTGGAATGATGAGACAGCGTGAAGAGTATGTAGCGAACGAAATTGAGCTCGCTGAAAAGAGCCGCAAAGATGCGGAAACTTATGTCGTCGAACAACGTGAAGCGCTCAGCGCGGCACGTACGGAATCGAAAGAAATGCTCGATTCAAGTCGTCGTCAGGCTGAAGCAGAACAAGCACGCTTGGTGGAGCAGGCGCGTTTGGAAGCCGAACAAATTAAAGT
Organism: Exiguobacterium sp. AB2; assembly: GCF_000696055.1. Classification (NCBI taxonomy): domain Bacteria; kingdom Bacillati; phylum Bacillota; class Bacilli; order Caryophanales; genus Exiguobacterium; species Exiguobacterium sp. AB2. The sequence continues at coordinate 54,285 of NZ_JNAA01000057.1, read as the reverse complement.
CGAGGCTGAGAAAGCGATCGAGCGCGAGCGTGAGCTTGCGAAACAATCGCTTCAGACGGAAGTCGTCACACAGGCGCTTTCGGCAGCACGCCACGTCCTTCGTACGGACCTTAAAGGGGACGAAGCGAAACAACGTGCCCTCGTCACAGACTTCCTGTCAAAAGCGAAAGGTGCTAACTAATGAACGCATCTCTAGCAAAACGCTATGCTAAAGCGCTCTTCGACTTAGCGCGGGAACAAGGCACGCTCGACCAAGTCGAAGCGGAAGTGCGTCTGCTCGATGAAGTGCTCCACGCGACACCTGAATTGATGGATCTCTTAACGAATCCGGCAATCAGCGACAGCGAGCTTGCACAGCTTTTAAAAGATAGCTTTGGTGATATGACGACAATCGTCGTGAACACACTTCTCGTCATGGTCGAGAACGACCGTGCGAGCGAAGTTCGCGCGTTGCCGCGTTACGTCCGCGAATATGCGAACGAGTTCCGCGGTATTGCAGAGGGGTTCGTCACGAGCGCCTATCCATTGTCGGCAACGGACTTAAAAGAAGTCGAACTCGTCTTCGGTCAGAAGGTGGGCAAGACGCTTCAATTACAGAATGTCGTCGACGAAGAGGTCATCGGTGGACTCCGCGTCCAAATCGGTTACACGACGTACGATGACACAATCGAAACCAAACTGACACGCCTCGAGCGTGAACTGTTGAATGCGTAAGAAATAGGGGTGAATTCAATGACGATCAAAGCTGAAGAAATTAGCGCCCTGCTAAAAGAGCGAATCGCTTCGTACGGCTCTGAAATCGAAGTCAGTGAGACAGGTACAGTCATTCAAGTAGGTGACGGGATCGCACGTGCATACGGACTCGATAACGTTATGGCCGGGGAACTCGTTGAGTTCTCAAACGGCGTAATGGGCTTGGCGCAAAACTTAGAAGAAGGTAACGTCGGGATTATCATCCTTGGCGACTATAAAGGCATCAAAGAAGGCGACTCGGTTAAACGTACGGGCCGCATCATGGAAGTACCGGTCGGTGAGGCGCTCCTCGGACGCGTCGTCAACCCGCTCGGACAACCGATCGACGGTCTCGGACCGATCGTGACGGACAACTACAACCCGATCGAGCGCAAAGCTTACGGCGTTATGGCCCGTAAGTCGGTTCACGAACCGCTCCAAACTGGGATTAAGGCGATTGACGCCCTCGTACCAATCGGTCGCGGACAGCGTGAGCTCATCATCGGTGACCGTCAGACTGGTAAGACTTCGGTCGCGATCGATGCGATCATCAACCAAAAAGAAGAGAACATGATTTGTATTTACGTCGCGATCGGTCAGAAAGAATCGACTGTCCGTGGCGTAGTTGAGACGCTCCGTCAAAACGGCGCCCTCGATTACACGATCGTCGTTTCGGCATCGGCTTCACAGCCGGCCCCGCTTCTTTACCTCGCACCGTTTGCTGGGGTATCGATGGGTGAGTACTTCATGGACCGCGGACGACACGTCCTCGTCGTGTATGATGACCTCTCGAAACAAGCGGCAGCTTACCGTGAGCTCTCGCTTCTTCTCCGTCGTCCTCCAGGCCGCGAAGCCTACCCAGGTGACGTCTTCTACCTCCACTCACGCCTTCTTGAGCGTGCGGCGAAGTTGAACGACGAACTCGGTGGCGGTTCGCTTACAGCCCTTCCGTTCATCGAGACGCAAGCGTCGGATATCTCGGCGTACATCCCGACGAACGTTATCTCGATCACAGACGGTCAAATCTTCCTTCAGTCGGACCTCTTCTTCTCTGGGGTACGTCCTGCGATTAACGCCGGTCTCTCGGTATCGCGTGTTGGTGGTTCGGCTCAAGTGAAAGCGATGAAGAAGGTTGCGGGTACGCTCCGTCTTGACCTCGCGTCATACCGTGAGCTCGAGGCGTTCGCCCAGTTCGGTTCTGACCTTGATAAAGCGACACAAGCGAAGCTCAACCGTGGTCAACGTACCGTTGAAGTGTTGAAGCAAGACTTGAACGCACCGCTCTCGGTCGACAAACAAGTCATCATCATCTACGCGCTCACGAAAGGTCATCTCGATGACATCCCAGTCGAAGACATCCGTCGTTTCGAAAAAGAAATGAACGCATGGCTCGACCAAAACCGTGCAGACCTCTGCCGCGAAATCCGTCAAACAGGAAACCTTCCTGCTGACGAGGCGATGGTCGATGCAATTGCGGAATTCAAAAAGACGTTCTCGCCATCGGTTTAATCCGGTGACGAGCGTCTATTAAGGTGGTGAATCGAAATGGCATCATTACGTGAGATCCAGATGCGGATCACCTCGACCCAAAGCACAAAGCAAATCACGAAAGCGATGAACATGGTGTCGGCCTCGAAATTGAACCGTGCTCAAGGGAGCAACGCCAACTTCAAGCCGTACATGACCAAGTTGCAGGAAGTCATCTCGTCGATTGCCGGCGGTACTTCAGGTGCAACACACCCGATGCTTCAAGTCCGTCCCGTCAAACGGACCGGCTATATCGTCATCACGTCTGACCGCGGACTAGCTGGTGGATACAACGCCAGCGTCCTTCGTGACGTGTATCGCGAATTGAAGGCAAAACACGATTCAACGGACGAGTATCGTCTGTATGTGATTGGGAAGGTCGGCGTTCAGTTCTTCAAGGCACGGAACATTCCGGTGTACAGTGCGATGACAGGACTAAACGACCAGCCATCATTCATTGAAGTCGCAGAGATCGTCAAGCAGACGGTCGGCGCGTTCAGTGACGGCGAGATTGATGAATTGAAGCTTTGCTACAACTCATTCATCTCTGTTATCAGCCAAGAAGTGAAAATCGATCGACTGCTCCCGCTTGGGAATATCGAACAGACCGCATCAAATGTGATGTATGAATATGAACCAGAAGAAGAAACGATCTTAGCAGCGCTCCTCCCGCGTTATGCGGAAGGACTCATCTACGGCGCGCTCCTCGATGCGAAAGTATCGGAGCACGCGGCGCGGATGACGGCGATGTCGAACGCGACGGACAACGCGGATGAACTCATCCGTGGACTCAAGCTCAAGTTCAACCGCGCGCGTCAAGCGGCGATCACACAAGAAATCACAGAGATTGTCGGAGGTGCGGCAGCGCTTGAATAAGCGCTCGCCCTCTAGATTGTAGGAGGCTAACACGATGAACGAATACGGCATGAAAGGCCGCGTAGTCGCAGTCATGGGCCCAGTTATCGACGTTAAGTTCGACAACCACTTACCAAACATCTACAACGCCCTTAAAGTCACGCACGTGGCGACATCGGCGGAAGATGTAAGTGTCGACTTGACGCTCGAGGTGGCGATTCACCTCGGTGATGACACGGTCCGTACGATTGCGATGGACTCGACGGACGGCGTTCGCCGCGGCATGGAAGTACTTGACTTAGGTTCACCGATTTCGGTACCGGTAGGGGAAGAGACGCTCGGTCGTGTCTTCAACGTTCTCGGTAACCCGATTGACGATAAAGAAGTATCCCCGACAGTGCGTCGTTCACCGATTCACCGTCAAGCACCGACGTTCGACGAGTTGTCGACGAAGGTTGAAATTCTCGAGACAGGTATCAAAGTCGTCGATTTGCTCGCCCCTTACATCAAAGGTGGTAAGATCGGTCTCTTCGGTGGTGCCGGTGTAGGGAAAACCGTCCTCATCCAGGAACTCATCAACAACATCGCGCAAGAGCACAGCGGGATTTCTGTATTCGCAGGAGTCGGTGAGCGTACGCGTGAAGGAAATGACTTGTTCCACGAGATGACGGACTCAGGCGTTATCAAACAAACAGCGATGGTATTCGGTCAGATGAACGAACCACCTGGCGCACGTCTCCGTGTTGCCTTGACGGGTCTTACGATGGCAGAATACTTCCGTGACGAGCAAGGACAAGACGTTCTTCTCTTCGTCGATAACATCTTCCGCTTCACACAGGCAGGTTCGGAAGTATCGGCCCTTCTCGGCCGGATGCCATCTGCCGTAGGTTACCAGCCGACACTCGCGACGGAAATGGGTATGCTTCAAGAGCGAATCACGTCGACAGCGAAAGGATCGGTCACGTCGATTCAAGCGGTCTACGTACCAGCCGATGACTATACAGACCCGGCTCCAGCGACAACGTTCGCTCACCTTGATGCGACGACAAACCTTGAGCGCCGTCTCTCGGAGATGGGGATTTACCCGGCCGTTGACCCGCTCGCTTCGACTTCACGTGCCCTTTCACCTAACATCGTCGGGCAAGAGCACTACGAAATCGCGCGTGACGTGCAGCAGACGCTCCAACGTTACAAAGAACTCCAAGACATCATCGCCATCCTCGGGATGGACGAGTTGTCAGAAGACGATAAGCTCACGGTTCACCGTGCCCGTCGGATTCAGTTCTTCTTGTCACAAAACTTCCACGTGGCTGAGCAGTTCACAGGCCAAAAAGGTTCGTACGTACCGGTCAAAGAGACTGTGCGCGGCTTCAAAGAGATCCTCGATGGAAAACACGATGATCTCCCGGAAGATGCATTCCGTCTCGTCGGTCCAATCGAAGACGTCATCGAAAAAGCGAAGACGTTGGTCTAAGACCTACGCGGAAGGGGGAAACTAGACGATGAATACTCTTCACGTCAACGTCGTCACCCCGGATGGCGCAGCTTACGAGGGCGAGGCGCGGATGGTGATCGCCAAATCGGTGACCGGTGAAATCGGTATCTTACCGAAACACATCCCGATGGTGACTCCGCTCGACATCTCGATCCTCAAACTGCGCCACGAAGATGGTGGACGCACGCTGATCGCACTCAGCGGCGGTTTCATGGAAGTTCGTCCCGATACGGTGACGATCTTAGCTGAAACAGCCGAAATGGCGGACAAAATCGACTATGACCGTGCTTCTGCGGCAAAAGTTCGGGCCGAGCGTCGTCTTCAAGACACGAAAATCTCGGAAATCGAATTCCGCCGTGCGGAGCTCGCGCTCAAAAAGGCGATCAACCGCTTGAGCATTCGCGATATGAAAGACTGATTGCTTAACCTTCTCACTTCGGTGGGGAGGTTTTTTTGTCGTGTTCCTTCATTATAATAGGTCTAAAGTCTCGACGGGATTTGGGAAAAGCAGTAAACAAGCGGACGGCTCATGCCGATAATAAAGACGGGACTAAACAAAAGGAGAGCAAAGGGATGAAAGTTTACGTTGCGCGACAACCGATCTTTGATCAGAAATTACGCGTCTGCGGTTATGAACTGTTGTACCGCCGCAGCGAGAAGAATATATTCGAACACGTCGACGACGCGTTAGCGACCGCCGACGTGATTCATAACGCCTACCTCGTCTTCAACTTTCGGGAGTTGACCGAGGGGACACGGGCGTTCATCAACTTCCCGCAAAACTTGATTGAAGGCGAAGTGCCGGCCTTATTGCCGCGCCAGTCGCTCGTCGTCGAAGTGCTCGAACACGTCGAACCGACCGAGAAAGTGCTCGCCGCACTGCGCTCCCTCCGCCGAAAGGGCTACACGATCGCGCTCGACGACTTCGTGTTCGAGGAGAAGTACCGGCCCTTGATCGGTCTCGCTGACATCATCAAAATCGATTATCAGGCGACGCCCGTCGAGCAACAGAAGCGGCTCATCGACGCCCTCGGCCATCGCGTCGAATTTTTAGCCGAGAAAATCGAGACGCCGCTCGAGTACGAGACGGCGAAGCAGCTCGGCTATAAGATGTTTCAAGGCTACTTCTTCAGCAAGCCGACCGTCGTCCATGGCGCCGAGGTGCACCCACTCCGGCACACGCTCGTCGAAGTGTTGAAGGAACTCGACCGCCCCGAGCCAAATTTCCGTCGCATCGCCGGTTTGATTGAGCGTAGCGTCGATTTGTCATACAAGATGCTGCGTTCGGTCAACACGGTATACCAGAAAGGACGCCACACGATTCAGTCGATTGAACAGGCCGTCGCCCGCATCGGTCTCGATGAGTTGCGGCGCTGGTCGTATTTGATGCTCTTACGGGAGATGCAGACGTCTGAGTCGAAAGAATTGATTAAACAAAGCGTCATCCGCGGGAAGATGATGGAGTTGATTGCAGCTGATTCGACGCCTGAGGTGAAACCGTTCGATGCGTTCATCACGGGCATCTTCTCATCGCTCGACGTCATCTTGGACGAGACGATGACGTCTCTCGTATCGGAACTCCCGGTCGAACCGGTCGTCAAAGAGGCGCTCCTCGGGAATCGGAACGCGCTCCGTGGGTTGCTCGAGTCGGTGACGGCGTATGAACATTTGACGGTACCGGTCGATGAGTCGGCGCCGGACTGGTCACCTTACTATATTCAGGCGATCCGCTGGGCCCAAACGTTCGACGAAAAAAGTGAATAATGTTTGAAATATCGAAGGGACGTCAATTACTGTAGTAAGGCTACACGCCGATGACGTCCCTTTTTGTATGCGGTTTAAATGAGAAAGCGAGCTGATTCAATGAAGCGAACCGAATCGAATCGTCCCGTTGAGGCTAAGTCTTTTTTTCTCTGTCGCGACATGCTATGATTAAAAATGGTACGAATTTTTGAAAAGAGGGGAATCGTCGATGCTAAACACCGTATTATCGCTCGTCATTTATATCGTAGCGATTTACGTCGCTTGGTGGGCACTCATGCCGGTCAAATGGGACAAAGTGCTCAATCAAGTGAGGAGCCCGCAGGCAGCCGTCTTGCGCGTTCTCGTGGCCGTCGTCTTCGGTTCACTCATCGCCCAGTTCTTTTTGGAGTATATCCGATTGGCCCAGGCACTCGCACCATTACAGTGATGTTTAAAACCATTAACAAACTGTAATCCTGCTGTAACGATTCCTATATGTTTATCGTGTAGGATAAACTCGTCTGACATGCCGTTTTTCATCAGATTATTTTATTGCTATTATTCTTGATTCAAACCTGATGAAGGACGTCACGTTTCACAAACCATCATAGCAATCGACATAACCACATCCGGAAGTTGCGGATATCGACGTATAGAACACAAAATTAACGAAGTTGGAGGACAAAGAGAGATATGAAGGATTTGATTGTAGTCCGTGGAGGACGTAAATTGTCAGGTACTGTGCGTGTAGAAGGAGCAAAAAACGCCGTACTCAAAACAATGGTTGCCACTCTATTGGCGAGCGAAGGAAAATCGGTACTTCAAAACGTACCACGTCTCGCCGACGTATACACGATTAACAAAGTACTACGCCACCTCGGTGCAGAGGTCGCATTCGATGAAGCGAACAACGAAGTCACAGTCGACGCCTCGGGCACAATCAAAGACGAGGCACCACTCGAGTACGTTCGCAAGATGCGTGCCTCGATTCTCGTCATGGGTCCTCTTCTCGCTCGTCTCGGTCACGCGCGCGTCGCGATGCCGGGCGGTTGCTCGATTGGGTCACGTCCGATCGACCTCCACTTGAAAGGGTTCGAAGCGATGGGTGCGAAGACGGTCATCGGCAACGGTTTCGTCGAAGCGTCAGTCGACGGTCGCTTGAAAGGCGCGAAGATTTACCTCGACTTCCCATCTGTCGGCGCGACAGAGAACATCATGATGGCGGCGGTCCTCGCTGAAGGCACGACGGTCATCGAGAACGTCGCGAAAGAGCCGGAAATCGTCGACCTCGCGAACTTCTTGAACGGTATGGGCGCACACGTCCGCGGTGCCGGTACAGAGACGATTCGTATCGAAGGCGTGGAGAAGCTCCACGGTGCCGAGCACTCAATCATCCCTGACCGCATCGAAGCGGGCACGTTCCTCGTCGCAGGCGCCATCACAGGTGGCGACATCGAAGTCATCGGGGCAGAGCGTGAGCATCTTCGCCCGCTCATCTCGAAGATGGAAGAGATGGGTGTTCAGTTCGAAGACACAGCGGAAGGCATGCGCGTCATCGCGCCGGACGAGTTGAAGCCGGTCGATGTGAAGACGATGCCACACCCTGGTTTCCCGACTGACATCCAAGCACAAATGATGGCGCTCGTCTTAAAAGCTGGCGGCACATCAGTCATCACGGAAACGGTGTTTGAAAACCGCTTCATGCACGTGGAAGAGTTCCGCCGCATGAACGCAGACATCAAAATCGAAGGACGTTCCGCAATCATCAAAGGTGGCGTTCGCCTCCAAGGTGCCGAAGTCGTCTCAACAGACCTTCGCGCCGGTGCAGCACTCGTGCTTGCAGGCCTCATTGCCGACGAGGAGACTCGTGTCGGCGACTTATATCATATCGACCGTGGCTACGTCGACTTCCACAAGAAACTTCAAGCACTCGGTGCCGACATCGAGCGCATCGAAGGAACAGTCGAAGTCGCTAAAGAAATGGTCAACAACTAATTAATAGACTCATAGGAGCGAGGAGATTCTTCTCGCTCTTTTCAATGAAGTAATGAACGGAGGAACCTATACATCATGTTTTCAAAAGATATCGGGATTGATTTAGGAACAGCAAACGTCGTCATCCACGTCAAAGGCCGCGGCATCGTCCTTGACGAGCCATCAGTCGTCGCCATCAAACGCTCGACGGGGAAAGTCCTCGCCGTCGGCACAGAAGCGTACGAGATGGTCGGTCGTACACCAGGTGACATCGTCGCCATCCGTCCACTCCGTGACGGCGTCATCGCCGATTTCGCGACAACGGAAGAAATGCTCCGTCACTTCGTCGAAAAGATTCAAGTACGCGGTTTCTTCGGTGGGATTCGCATGCTCATCTGTACGCCGGCGAACGTGACGCCGGTCGAAGCGAAAGCGATTCGGGAAGCCGCTGAAAAAGCGGGCGCCAAAGAAGTGTTCCTCGCCGTAGAACCGAAAGCGGCAGCCGTCGGTTCGGGCATGGACATTTGGAAGCCGGTCGGCCACATGATCGTCGACATCGGTGGCGGGACGACGGACGTCGCGATTCTGTCGATGGGTGACATCGTTTGCGGTGAGACAATCAAAATCGCCGGTGATCGTTTTGATACGGATATCCTCCGTGCCATCAAAGACAAGCACAAACTCATCATCGGGGAACGGACGGCCGAGCAGATCAAGAAAGAAATCGCGACCGTCTTCCCAGGTGGACGCAACGAGACGATGGACATCCGTGGACGCGACATGGTACGTGGATTGCCACGTACGGTGACGATCACGTCAGAAGAACTCCGTGAGGCGATGGCCGAATCGGCAAACGAGATCGTCGAGGCGACGAAGCGCGTCCTCGAACAGACGCCGCCGGAACTCGCGGCCGACATCATCGACCGCGGCATCATCATGACAGGGGGCGGCTCGCTCCTGCACGGCATCGACCAGCTCGTCGCCGAGCGCGTCGGATTGCCGGTCATGATCGCCGAAGAGCCGACGCTCAGCGTCGCACACGGCACGGGCATCATGCTCGAGCATTTAGATCGTTTGAAGTAAGCCGTAACCTGATTCACGCCTCTGCGCGCGAATCAGGTTTTTCATTTCCTGGGAAAATGTCTGATACACTAGATTTATCAAAAGGTGAGAGGGGAATCGTCATGGCACCGATTTGTGAATGAATGAGGGATGTAAAATCAGAACGAATCGGAGGAACATCATGCGACCACTCACATTGATTACCGGTGTCAGCCGCGATAAAGGCATCGGCGCGGCAATCGCCAGAAAGCTTGCGAAAGAAGGACACGACCTCTATCTCACGCACTGGACCCCGTTTGACGGGACGGACGGGGTCGGGGCAGAGCCAGATTTCATTCATCAGTTTGTGGATGAGTTACAGACCTTAGGCGCACGTGTCGCCCATGAGCCGTACGATTTGGCGTCAGGTGACGCAGAAGGGTTGCTCGACCGGATCGAGGCTACACTCGGTGTGCCGAGTCGTCTCATCAACAATGCGACGTTCGAGCGCCACGTAAACGTCGACTCATTTACGACCGAGACGCTGCGCGCGCACTACCTCGTCAACAACGAGGGGACGTTCGGGCTCACGTTCGCCTTCATCGAGCGATATAAACGAGCCGGGCTACACGACGGACGAATCTTGTTCATGGTGTCGGGTGGACCGGACGCTACGGGATCTCGGTGAACGCCCTCGACCCGGGACCGACCGACTCGGGCTGGATTGATGACACGTTACACGATCATCTCGTCCCGTTCTTCCCGCACGGACGCGTCGGTACGCCGGAAGATACGGCCCGCTTCGTCGCGTTCTTGATGGGACCGGACGGGGCGTGGGTCAACGGTCAACATTTGCACGTCGACGGGGGCTTTGCCGGACGATGAAAAAGCGCTTCTCCAGATGCATTGGAGAAGCGCTTTTTTCAGTGCCACGTATAGTCTTTGTCGACGAAGAGGCGACCGGCCACCTCTTCTTTTGGCATCGGTTTCGGGTCGGCATCGAGCCATGCGTAGTAATCGCATGTGCACGCCTCATCGAGACGGAGCGAGTACCCGTTGTTAATCGTTTGGACCGAGATGCTCAAGTTGTAATCGGCGAGCGTCTTCTTCAAGCGATAGACGAGATTGTAGACGTTATGGAGCGCGCGCTGCGGCTCGTCAATCTCTGGGTAGAGTGTCTCAGCGATGAGCCATTTGTTGACGACCTTATCACGATGATAAATCAAGTAAGCGAACAACTCTTCGGTCTTTTGCGTCGGCCACTTGACGAGGTCGCCGTCCTGCGTGTTGACGGAGAAATGGTCGAGGCACTGAATCGTGCACGTCCGGTGCCGCTCTGACTGTAAAATCGACTCGTACCGCTTCATGACGCGCGGCATCAACGCATGAATCTGATCTTCCGTGATCGGCTTCAACAAATAGTGGGTCGCCTGTAATTCGAACGCCTCGACCGCATACTGGCTATGCGCCGTCGTGAAGACGACTTGTGTCGTCTTCGGCAACTGTTTCGCAAGTTCGACACCAGACATATGCGGCATCTCGATATCGAGAAACACAAGATCGACGTCTTGGTTGTTTAAAAAAGTGAGGGCTTTTTTCGGGTCGTGGAACGAGCCCATCCATTTCAAGTTCGGCTCCGTTTGGACGATGCGTTCCATCATCCGCAATAAGTGCTGTTCATCTTCAATCAAGATCGTGCGCATTCGGGACGTTCATCCTTTCTCGTTTCGGAAGGCGGATAAGGACGTTCGTGCCGACTCCGACTTCCGATTGTAGTGTGAATGTGGCATTCGGTACATAGGCGATGCGATTGCGGACGTTCGGGATGCCAATCCCGCTCGTCGGCATGGCCGTTCGTTTCGGGTCGAAGCCGACACCGTTGTCGGCGATGCGGACCTCAATCGCCGATCCGAGGTCTTGTACCGCTAACATGAGCCGTTTGTTGCCACCTTTTCTCATCAGACCGTGTCGTAGCGCATTCTCGACGAGCGGCTGGATGAGGAGCGGTGGTACTTCCACGTTGAATAGACTGTCATCGATGTCTTTGATGATGGTGAAGGCATCGTTGAATCGGGTCTGCTCGATGGACAGATACGAGTCGATCATCTCGAGTTCTTGCCCGAGTGTGATGTTCGAATCGGTCCGACCGTTCTCGAAGATGAAGCGGACGTATGTGCTCAAGTGGCTGAGCAGTCGTGCCGCCTCGTTCGGGGCCGTATAACAGAGCGCGATGACGTTCCCGAACGTGTTATAGAGAAAATGCGGTTTGATTTGCGCGTTAAAGAACGAGATTTCGCTCTGAGCGGCGAACGTCTGGACTTCTTGCTTTTGCCGCTTGTCGGTCGACAGGTGTAACGGCAACAACGTGAACATGAGCACGAAATAAATGAGCGATAAGATGCTCGTGTACGTGTCTTGGTTCGGATGTGGGATCAGAATATTGATCGTCTGTCCGATGTACCCGATAATCATCGCCAACGTGAAGATGAGGAACTCGAGCGGGTAGCCCGTCGATTTGCGCTCGAACAGCCAATTGATGTTGAGGCCGGTCCAAAAGAAGGCGATGAACAAGACGTAAATCCAGGCGGCGTAGTCGAACCATCCATGCACCGCGTATGGGATGATGATGGCGACAGCACTTAAGACGTAGAGCGGGTATGTGGCGAGCCGCAAGAACCGTTCGTACGGGACACGTTCGAGCCGGATGGCGAACTCGATGAGCATACAGACGCTGAGCAAGACGGCGATGAGGCTGACTTTATGGGCGACGACATAAGCCATCACCGGGATGAATTCAAACACGATTTGGTCGCGGGTCAACAGTGACAAAGCGATCAAGAAAAAGAACCCCGCCCCGTATAAATAAATCGATTCTTTCCGGTGGAAGACAGAGACGATGGCGTAAAACAGGAAGATCAAGCAGGCGATCAACACGTTCACGAAGTCGTAGCTGAACAGTTCATTTTGCAGCGTCAGCATGTTGTTGATTGGACCGATTAACAGGCTGTCCTCGAGCCCGGTCGGCCGGTCGGTTGATCCGCTTACTTGCATCGTCAGGCGGAAGTCGGATGAATTTGGGTCGAGCAGGACTAAATACGCCTGTCTGTCTCCTTGTTTGACGGAAGAATAGACAGGATCTGCCGGTTCGCCATCGATGAGGATACGGACATGTGGATGGTTCTGTGGGACACGGAGTGCATATTGTCCGGGAGGTAACGCAACATCGACCTCATACGTCGCGGTGGCGTGGGGCGTGACATGGGGGACGTTACGATAAGATTGTCGGTCGACGGCGTCAAGCAGACTCGATTGGAAACGCCACGTTCCGTCGAGCCGGGTGATGTGGTCTGTCACTTGCGATTCGGTCAAATCGGCCGAACCCCGGGTGACGGTGGCCGTGCTGTCAATCGTCTGGCCGCGCGTGAGCACTAATCCGCTCGTGATGGCGACGAGAATGATGACGAGCATCAGCCCGATATGTTTACGGGTCATGGGCACATTCCCTTCAGACTTGTGAGTTTCTTGTGAGAAGACAACGGTATACTTATCACATTCCGTCAAAAGGCCGAGGCCTGTCTTGAACGGATGTGACGAATGTCACCTAATCGTACACGAAAACGTCCCGTTTGAATAGCGGGAGGCTTGAATAGAGGAGCAAACACTTAAAGGGAAGAAGGCGAACCATGAAACGTTGGATTGAAGCAAGAATCAGCCGTCAAGTGCTGACAATCTTTTATGTGCTCGTGGCCTTGATTACGTTCACGTCGCTAGGCACATATTTTTATACACAACAAGCGATTAAAGAGACGACCGTCGAACTCGAGCGCATCAGTGAACAGCGTTCGCGCGCGACGGACTTGTTCGAGACGTGGCAATCGATGCAATACGAGATGCGCGGTCACGTCCTGCTCGGAGAAGACGCACTCTTGAACGAGGTGCGGAGCGCCCAGACGCGAATCGATGAACAGACGACGTGGTTCGAGGAGCGGGCCGTCAATGAAGAAGAGAAGACGTTCGCAAAAGACGCTCGGCTGTTATTCACGATTTATACGACCCGTGTCATGCCAGGGCTGGAACGGTACGTCATCGCCAAAGCGAATGGCGAGATTGATGAACCGTTCCTTCAGATGGCGACCGTCGGCCAACTCATGCCGAAAAATGCGACGTCGAATCAGACGCGCTTCAAATTGAACTCGAAGAGTGCGGCCGACATGAGCGCGAGCATCGTCGACATGGAGTCGGTCTTCACCGATTATCGGGCCGACCTCGATTTCCAAGAGACGTCGCTTCGTGAATCGCTGTCCGAACAGCTCGCGCGCGCACAGTGGATGTGGCTCATGGTCTTACTCGGTGCGGTATTCATTCTGTTCGTGAGTTTGCAACCATATGTCGTCCGTTTGACGAAACAACTGCAGGCGCTCATCACGAACAGTGAACGGCTCGCGCTCGACCCGCATGCGGCACTCATTCCAATCGAACCGCTCAAAAACGAAGTCGGTCAGCTGTCGAAAGCGTTCAACGAGATGTCGAGTTCGCTCATCGGGCAACACGATGCGCTTGAACGAGAGCGGGAGAAGACGGCCCGCATCTTACACACGATGCGCGATTCTATCGTGTTTGAAGAGTTAAGCAACGGCAAGATGTACGGTAACCAGGCGCTGTTCGATTTGTATGACCAGCCGGTCCCGTATGAACATCGTCAAAGTCTTTACCCAATCGAGACGTTCTATGAGCCGTTCATGAGCCATATCGACGATCGGGAGGCGTTGCTCCGCTTTACAAATCGAGCTCGACGCGAGGGAATATTCGATGAGACGTTTACGTACTCGATGCAACAGGGTAGACGTATCGTACGGATGTACGCCGAACCGATTGAACTGAAGGACGAACGGTTCGGTTTGATGTTTGTCTCACGTGACGTCACAAAAGAGATTGAAATCGATCGCTTGAAGACGGAGCTTGTCGCCACCGTCTCGCACGAACTACGGACACCGCTCACCTCCATCCTCGGATTCACCGAACTGTTGGCCACGCGCCACGTCGACGAGGAGAAGCGGAAACGCTACTTGAGTATGATCAATAGTGAGACGAAGCGCCTCGAGCGGCTCGTCACGGATTTACTTGACGTGCAGAAGATGGAAGCAGGCGCCGACCAACAAGATTTCAAAATCGAAAGTCTATATGAGATGTTGTCAGATGTGCTCGAGATACATGCCGGCTCGACGGAGGTGCACATGTTCCACTTTGACTGTGACGAGTCGCTTCAAATTTCCGGGAATCCGGCTCGCCTTCGTCAAGTGTTCTCGAATATCCTGAACAATGCGATTAAATATTCACCCGACGGTGGGAATATCACCGTCAACGTTGAATGCGATGACGACGTCATCCGGGTCGCCATCGAAGATGAAGGAATCGGCGTATCAGAAGAGGATGCCAAACGCTTGTTTGAGAAGTTTTACCGCGTACAAAGTGAAGCAAGCCGCAATATTGGAGGCACCGGCCTTGGGCTCGCCATTTGTAAAGAGATCGTCGAATCTCACGGTGGAACGATTTATGCAAAATCTGAATCGGGCAAAGGGACGACGATGGTCGTCGAATTGCCGATCGTCGAATCGTGAAACGAGTTCGTCTCTCAAACGGAGACGAACTCGTTTTTGTATATCTCAGGCAAACCTAAGTTCGAATGATCGAACATTCACCTAGAATGGCTACGGCTACAATTTCTTGAACTTGTTCTAACGCTTCGACTGGACACGTCGTCGTTCGTTTCCACCGTCGGGCCCTCCAGTCGATTGACTTGGCTTGAATGACGTTAATGTAACCTTCTACTGGTAATCCATCGGGTATACGAACAAACAAAGGTCTTTCAGTATGGGTGATTGGGCAAACGATGCAAAATCCAGTTCGATTGAAATCATTTTGGCTAATCACAATCGCGGGGCGCCGTTTTTGAATTTCAGATCCCGCGCTTGGGTCAAAATCGATATAGCCAATCTCTCCGACGAGGGGTCGCTGTAATTTATTCAATGAAGATGACATATTTTTGGCTTCCTTCCAAAAGAAACGTGATGTGTTTACTCTGCTTCCTTGCCTACTTCTTCAAGGATGACCTCGTATAAATCTGCATACGTCTCTTCATTCACATCAGCAAATACGTTTTTCAGGATTTTTGGTTTTTCTAAAGGCGTAAGGATGATCGTTCCGTCATGATGTTGTTGAATGTAAAACTGATCTCCAATGTCCGCAGAAAGCGCCTTTGGTAACGTTACGCCTTTTGAACCGCCTACTTTTCTCACGACGACTTTAGAGCGGTCATTTGTAACTCGACGAGCCATGGCACGTTCCTCCTTCATGAAATACGATTATAAAATAATTATATCATATTATTTATTATCTACTACCGAACATAAATAAATCATAATTATTCTTCATCTTTTTTCAAAAAACGGTGAATGATTCCTTCGTTTGGTACGATAAAGAAAGTAGAACACGTTTGAGGACGAAAGGAAGACGATCATGTTACGCGGACTATATACGGCGGCCGGTGCGATGAACGCGCTGCAACGCCAGCAAGAGATTTTAAGCAACAACCTCGGCAACGTGCGGACGCCTGGATTCAAGGCATCGAACGGGGTCGTTCGGTCATTTCCTGAGATGTTGCTCGCCCAAGTGAGCAACCCCGGCAACGGACGCTCACGGGTACAAGGTCAGGTTGGGACACTCTCGACCGGTGTGTATCTTCAAGAGACGATGCCGCGTTTCTCAGCCGGTAGCATCTCGGAAACAGGCAGCCCGACGGACGTCTATTTAAAGGCGCCGGCCGGATTCACCGGTGCCCCGATGTTCGCGGTCGAACAAAACGGCGAGACGCTTTACACGACGAACGGCCGTTTCGCAGTCGACGAGGAGCGATTCCTTCGTTCAGCTGACGGTGGATACGTCTTGTCGGACGCCGGCGCGCGAATCCAGCTGCCGTCGAGCGAGTTCACACTGTCTGCGGACGGACAAATCACGTCACTCGGAGAGAACGTGGCGACGCTCGGTGCTTATCAAGTCGATGACTTGGCGACGCTCGAGCAAGTCGGGAACGATTACCGCGTGAACGGGGATGCGCCGGCACTCGCGCCGGTCACGTTCCAACAAGGGTTCATCGAGGAGGCGAACGTCAATCTCGACCAGACGATGGCCGACCTCATGATGACGTATCGTCAGTTCGAGGCGAACCAAAAGGTCGTCCAAGCGTATGACAAGAGTGCCGAGCGAGCCATCGAGATCGCTCGGGTTCGATAAGGAGGAAACGTATGCAGTCCATTTATAATTCGGTCAACTCGCTCACGCAGTTGCAACGTCAGCTCGACGTGACCGGCCATAACATCGCGAACGTCGACACGATTGGGTTCAAGCGCCAGCAAGGACACTTCGCGTCGCTCTTGTCACAGGCGTACAACAACCAGCCGCGTCCCGAGTTCGAAGTCGGGCGCGACACGCCGAACGGGATTCGCATCGGCGTCGGGGGGCATGTCGCCGATATCTCGCAACAGTTCAATATCGGACAGATTCGAGCGACCGAGCGCGGGCTCGACGTCTTCTTGAAGGCGAGCCGACAGTTCTTCGTCGTCGAGACGCCGAACGGTCCGGGCGTGACACGGGACGGAAATCTGCAACTGTCGGTCGGTGCCGAGACGACGCTCGTCGATGTGAACGGGAACGCGATGCTCGGTGATGACGGCAACCGCATCACGATACCGAACGAAGCGACGAACCATCGCGTCCGTCAAGACGGCGTCGTCGTCGCCAGCGTGAACGGGGTCGAACAACAGTTTGGACGTCTCGATATCGTCGAGGTCCGCAATACGTCGGAACTTCGCCCGATGGGGAACAACGTCTACTCGGCCGATTTTCAGACCGAAGTCGACCGTCCACTCGGCAACTTGTTGATCGAAGGGACGCTCGAGTCATCGAACGTCGATTTGACGAAAGAGATGACCGATATGACGATCACCCAGCGTGCTTATCAGATGAACTCCCGGGCACTCTCGATGAGCGATCAGATGATGGGACTCGTCACATCACTTCGTCCATAAGTCACGCCGCTTCTCCTCGGAGGAGCGGTTTTTGCGTTACACTAAAGGTGAGGAGGGGATGACATGTTGATTGTCGTGGCGATGGACTCGTTCAAAGGGTCGCTCTCAAGCGTGGAGGCGAATGCGGCCGTGGCGCGAGCACTCGAAGGGCATGACGTCGTGACCGTACCCGTTTCCGATGGGGGCGAAGGTTTTCTCGACGCTTGGCTCGCGACGCATCCAGATGGAGACGTGATGACGCATGACGTCACGGCGCTCGACGGTAGGATGCGACGGGCACGCTTTGGCTGGTCCGAGTCATCACGAGACGCAGTCATCGAACTCGCCGAGGCGTCCGGGCTCACGCTCGTCGAGATGCGCGATCCATGGCGTTACAGTACGTACGGAACCGGACTGCAAATACGGGCGGCGCTCGAACTTGGGGCGAAGCACATCACGGTCGGGCTTGGCGGGAGTGCGACCATCGACGGGGGCAAAGGTCTGCTCGAGGCGCTCGGAGTCCGATTTTACGATCACGTTGGAAACGAACTCGGTACTTTCCCTCATCAACTCGAGCGTGTCGCATCCATCGATTGGTCGAACCTTATGCCGGAAGCGCGAGAAGTGGAATGGCGCATCGCCTCGGACGTGACGAATCCGCTACTTGGTGACGATGGGGCAGCCGTCGTGTTTGGCCCGCAAAAAGGGTTGACTAGACGAGACATCGGACGCTATGAGGCACATCTTGCCGAGTATGCCCGCTGTTTCACGCACGATATGACGACACGACCGGGTGCGGGTGCGGCAGGTGGAGTCGGGTTTGCCCTCTATCAGCTTGGGGCGACGTATAGGAGCGGAATCGAGAAAGTCGTAAGTTGGTCGAACTTTGAGATGCACGTACACGACGCCGACTGGCTTATCACGGGAGAAGGGACGTTTGATCAGCAGTCGCTGTATGGGAAAGCCCCGTATGGACTCGCTCAAATCGCCCACGCACACGGCGTTCCGACGCTCGTATTCACCGGACAGACGGAAGTGGTCGCCGTCCCGGACGTCGGCATCGAAGCGGTGTTCCCTATCGTTTCCCGGGTGATGACGCTCGAGGAGGCGATGTGTGAGGCGCCAACGCTGTTGACGAACGCCGTCGGTCGGGTCGTGCGCTTGCTCGATAAAAAAGCCTGAACCGCGACGGGTTCAGGCTTTTGGTCATGGACGTTCTTTCAACAAGTCACGGATTTCGGCGAGGAGTTGCTCTTCGCGCGACAGTTCCGGTTCCGGCGTCTCTTCGACGGCTTTTTCTCGCTTCAAACGGTTGATTACTTTCACCATCATGAACAAGGCGAAGGCGATCAGTAAGAACGTGACGATCTCTTGAATGAAGTTGCCGTAAGCGACCTCGACGTCGAGCACGCTCATCGATAAGTCTGAGAAGTTGATGCCGCCAATCAAGATGCCGAGAAGCGGCATGAAGATGTCGTTGACGAGCGAGTTGACGATGGCCGTGAAGGCGGCTCCGAGAATGAAGGCGACGGCAAGGTCGATGATGTTGCCGCGCATGGCGAATTCTTTAAATTCTTTCCACATAGCATGATGCCTCCTATATAAATGAATACTCTCACGGTAGCATATCCTTCGTTAAAGCAACATTCTTTTTTTCGGTTCGGTGTCTCTAGGCCCGGGCGCTTGTTCGGCATTTCTAGATACGTTACACTAAAAGAGAACTCATGGAACAGTTTTATTACCTGGTACTAATATGTTATAATCAGATGAGCTGAAAGGATGAATGGACGTGGCGAACGAAGAACAAAAGGGCTCGGAAGAAAAAGAGTCGAAACAGCGGACAGAGCGGAAGCGTCTGTCGAACAACCGCCGTTTCCCAATCTTGCTGCGTGTCATCGTTGTCCTCATATTGGCTGTCGCGATGCTCGCGATTGGTGCCATTATCGGGTACAGCGTCATTGGCGGCGGCGAGTGGAGGGACGTGTTCAACATCGACACGTGGCGCCATATCACCGATTTTTGGCTAACCTCATAAGGGTGGTGGAACCATGTACACGATTGAACAGATTAAAGAAGTAATCCCGCATCGGTACCCGTTCTTGCTCATCGACCGCATTCTCGAAGTCGAAGAAGGCAAACGGGCCGTCGGACTAAAAAATGTGACGGCGAATGAAGAGTTCTTCAACGGACACTTTCCGGACTATAACGTCATGCCAGGCGTTTTAATCGTCGAGGCACTCGCACAAGTCGGCGCGTTCGCGATGCTCAAGCAAGAAGCGAACCGGGGCAAGCTCGCGTTCTTCGCAGGGATTGACGGGTGTCGCTTCAAGCGCCAAGTCGTCCCGGGCGATCAATTGCGTCTCGAAGTCGAGATTTTGAAAGTGCGCGGCCCGATTGGAAAAGGCCGGGCCGTGGCGACGGTCGATGGTGAGGTCGCCTGTGTTGCTGAACTGACTTTCGCCCTGCAGTGAGGGGGAGTCAAATGCGTGTGTTGGTCATTGCGCTCGTGCTCGGGTTGATGACGGTCGTCGGCTGTCAACAGATGCAGACCGAGCAAGCGACCGAAGAGAACATCGTCTACGAACAAAACGTCGATGAGTCATTGATCGACAAACGGGCCGGACAGTCCGAGGCACTCGCCGTCTCTCTAGAGCGAGCGAACAGCTCGACGATGTTGTTCACGATTCGCATGCTCGAAGACCGTCGTCTCGAACCGACGACGGTCATCAGTTACGAAGTGGAAGGAAACCGAGTCCCCATCCCGTTCGGCGAACTGACGGCCGAGCGTGAAGGGGACGTCCGAACGTACGTGTATCAAGTCGATTTGAACCCGGACTTGTTCGTGCCAGAGACACTCCCGCTCTTCCATATCGCTGAAGAAGGGGAAACGGAAGTGTCAATCCCGCTTGAAGTCGTGAACGCGACAAATGAATGAAGTGAAACGGATGATTTTCGACAAATCATCCGTTTTTGTATACGTCCCCATTAATTTTTCGACCCCGAGCCGACAGCTCAAGTTGTGAACAGGTTCATCTCAGACAGACCTCCCACGCGTCCGCTATAATGGGCGCAAGGGAGGTTTTTGCATGCAACGCGTCTCAAGTGAACTGACACAATTTCGCGGCAGTCACTATGACTTTGGCCGCTTTCAAGGAAACTATATTAAACGAAGCAAACTGCTCGAAAACCGGACCGACCAATGGAAACTCCGGGTCCCACGTTTTGAGATTGACGAGCGCGAGGCAAAAGAGGCGTTCGACCGGTTCGCGCCGAAAATTTGGGAAGAACTGCTCGGGCTCCAAGATGAACTCGAATTGACTCTCGCCGATACGCTCTTACATTTCGGTCACTTCCGGGTGAACAACCCGGTCAGCGGCTGTTCGATTTTAACGGGCGACAATTTCCTCGTCCGCAATTACGACTATCATCCGATGACGTACGATGGTCGCTACAACGTGTTCCAGCCGGACGATGGTTACGCCGTCATCGGCCCCGTCTCGCGCGTCACCGGACGGATGGATGGCATGAACGAGAAAGGGCTCGCCATGGGTTATAACTTCATCAACCGTCGGCGTCCTGGTGACGGGTTCGTCTGTCAAATGATTGGCCGGATGATTCTCGAGACGTGCGCGACGGTCGAGGAGGCGGTCGACTTATTGAAAGAGATTCCGCACCGTGGCTCGTTCACATATGTCGTGCATGACAAGTCATCAAAGACGCGTGTCGTCGAGGCGACACCGCGCGACATCCAAGTCCGCGAGTCGAACATCTGCACGAACCACTTCGAGTTGTTGCAACATGAGAACCGCTACCATCTCGACGATTCGACGCGCCAGATGATGGAAATCAAGATGTATCAACATATCGTCCAAGACGCCGAGAGCGCGTTCCGGCTCATGAACGACTCGGACAAGGGTGTCTTCTCGGAGCTCTACAAGAGTTGGGCCGGCACAATCCATACGGCGGCCTATTTCCCGGAGACGCTCGAGACGTGGTTCGCCCTTGGCGGCGACCGCGATCCGGTCATCTTCGATTTCCAAAAGTGGCTCGACGGCGAGGACTTTGACTTTCACGCTCTCGACGGCGAGATTGCGACCGATATCGAGTTCGCCAACACGGTCCAATTGTGGCGCTGACTTCGGTCAGTGCCTTTTTAGTGAAAACGGGTAATAACGATAATAGGAGGGATTCATATGAAACGAATCGGAGTATTGGCCATCATCTTGAGTATGAGCATCGTGCTAGGTGGATGCGTGCCGGCCGACGGGACGTACACGACCGATCCGGCCGGTTTCTTTTGGGGCATCTGGCACGGCTGGATTGCACCGATTTCCTTGATTCTCGGGCTGTTCAACGACACGTATCGCGTCTATGAAGTGAACAACACCGGCTGGTTTTATGACTTAGGCTTTTATATCGCCATCATCAGTGGGTTCGGCGGAGTGGCGGTGACGCGGAAGAGCCGGGGCTAGACATTCTTGTCTGGCTCTTTTTTTATTGACCTTCTTTTTGAAAGTGGTGACTAGTTTATAGAAAATCGTGCTATATTTTTTATTGTTTAATCAGATATTACCAAAAGGGGATAAGAAAGATGGTTGCACGTATAAAGAAGAGTTTTACAATTTTCATGTTAATGATGCTGGTCGGAACGATGATTCCGCCCCATCAGACGTCAGCAGCGACGTTGATAAAAACCGAGACGAACCCGAACGTCGTGACAGGAACCACGGATCAACCCAATCAGGACGTCACCATCGTAGCGAATGAAAAAATTGTTCGTACGAAGAGTGATGCCTCAAAAAATTATACATATACGTTCGACAAAGCACTGACTGGACAAATCGCAGTGTATCAACGTGATGCATACGGATTTGACCAATTGATTGACGTGACAGAACGGAGTCAACCTGAAGCTCCGGCGACTCCGGTCAAACCACAAAGTGCGACATTCATCGGGATGATCAACGACGAGTTCGTATTCCTTACCCATCCGAACCATACGATTCACGCGACCTACGAGGGAAGAGTGAGAGATGCGATTGGTGAGTTGCGGATCCCGAAAAACAAGGCGGAGACGGTGAGTGTGTATGTCAGTAGCCCGGAGAAGGCGTCGACGCCAATCCAAACGTACACGGCGACGGCTGCGACAGCCGATATCATTCAGTTGGATGCACCACCGCACGAGACGTTGCGCGTCTCCGGGAAGACGTTGCCTTACGTCTATGTGAACGTGAAAGTCGGACACGAAGTAAAAACTGGCCAAGCCGATGCGACCGGTCAATTTGATTTCCCGTTCACGGGATGGGAGCCGCGCGCTTATCAGAATCAGACGTACACGGTGCAGGCCGCTCATTTGAATCAGACGACTGAAGGGGTACAGGCGTTCACAATGCCCGCATTCGTAGCGACGATGGAGAAGCCGTTGCTCGTGATTGAGGAGTCGCTCACCCAGTTCCGAGGAGTGACCCTCCCAGGTTCGGTGATTTCTCTCGACGGTGAGACGTGTACGGTCAGTGACGAGGTCGGTTATTTCGGCTGTTAC
Source organism: Exiguobacterium sp. AB2 (assembly GCF_000696055.1). Taxonomy (NCBI): domain Bacteria; kingdom Bacillati; phylum Bacillota; class Bacilli; order Caryophanales; genus Exiguobacterium; species Exiguobacterium sp. AB2. Next base: position 31,313 of record NZ_JNAA01000057.1, on the reverse strand, counting down.
TATCCACAGAACGACCAATCGAAGCGCACGTTCACGATTCAACAAGAAAACGCGACGATTTTCACGAAAGAAGTGACCGTGAAACGCGATGTTCGTACGATTAAGTTCGAAACAAAAATGTTCGACCTTGACGACGCGCAATTGATTGGGAAGGCGACCCCGAATCAAACGTTCATCGTAACATATGAGGATCGTCGAGCCGGTTATCGACAAATCCGTTTCCGCGCAAACAGTGACACAAATGGTGACATCGTCTTTCCGTTGCCAAAATTGTATGGTGTGAACTTTACCGTCTCTTACTTAGATGAGTACGACTACCGAAATCCGCTGTGGGCGGTTCGCGCCGAGGACAATCGTCCGGCACCGACACCGATTTTGAAGATGCAGAGTGACCGGGTTGCCATCAGCGTCCCATCGTTTTATTATCCGAACCAATCGCTCACGTTTGAAGCGAAAATCGAGAAAGCGGACGGACGATCGTTATTGGAGAAAGCCGACTTGAACAATCCCTCTATCTTACTGGAAGTAAACGACACGTTCATGATTCGGACCGTCCTTCAAGACGGACGTGTATCGGAGTGGGTGGAAGGGAAGTTCGACGCGATTCAAAAGCCGCTCATCCCTGACTTAACGAACGATACGACGTTACTCAAAGGGACGACGGAACCGAACGCCTCACTCAAATTCACAAGCGGTGTGGTGAGAGAAGTGAAGGCAGATGCACAAGGGAAATTTGAGTTTGCCGTCGACCTGAAAAAAGTGAAAACGATTAATGTTCTCGTCAGTGTTTCAGGTAAGGCAGATCAAACGTTCAAATATGAAGTAAAAGATACGGTACGACCGATGTTAGAGATCTATAATATTCTTTCTGAGGACGCAAAAGAGATCATGTTTGATGCGAATGAGTACGTCGGTAACTTCGAGATTGTCTACTACAAAAATAATACAATCGTCCGAAAAAATAAGGTAAACCCAATTCGACCGTATAAGCCTCTCAGTTCTGGTTTCTCGCTTGGCGGGATGTTGCCTGTTGCTGGGCTGAAGACAGACGGTATCACACACTTGATCATTCATGCGGAAGATTTGGCTGGTAACCCTTCTGGTGGAAATAAAATCATGGTGAAAGATACGACGGCGCCACGCGTCATTCTACAGAAATATGTCCTAGCTGGAGAACATTTGATTTACGGGAAGACCGAACCGGGGTCGACCGTGACGTTCACGTATCGAAGCGACAAAGACAAGCCTGTCGTCGTCTCGAGCACGGGGATGTTCACAATCAAGACGACCGATCCAGTCGTGGCTCAAAAATATGGGCAAGTAAAAATCACGGCGACGGATAAAGCGGGTAACAAAGGATACGGCTATATCTCGCCGAATGGAGAGAAGATTCAAGACATCCGTCTAGATGGCGGTCAAAAGGTTTGGTTCTATATGCAAAATGAGTATATGAACCAAAACCATTACGAATTTACCGTGAACGGCAAGACACAAAAGTATACGCAGTTTGGTTCTGTGATCACGTGGCCAAACGACATCGCCTTACCAGCGACCGTGACCATTAAACTTATCAACCCAGATAAAACGGTTAAGTATGAGATGACAAAAGTAATCACAAAACCATACGTCACAAAAGCGGTCTCGAACGTCAAATTCCAACAAGGTGTCCGTAAAATCACCGGAAACGGCGACCCGTATGCGACGCTCGAAGTGTGGAGTGGGACGACTCGACTCGGTTATGCGGGGGTCGACGGCTTAGGGAAATTTGACGTGAACCTCGTCCGTGCGTATAACGAAGGTGAAAAGCTACGCTTCGTCATGATTCCGAAAATCGGGAAGTCGCAGACGACGACGATTAACGCGAAAGACAACACGGCGCCGACTGCTCCATCTGTCAATGAAATCAAGGCTACTTCGACGCACGTGTCGGGTAAGACGGAAAAAGGGGCGACCGTCTTCATCTCGTATAACGGGAAAACGTATACGACGAAGGCGACGAGTACGGGTTCATATGCATTTAAAATCAATAAATGGTTGCCGGGGAAAGTCGTATCGGTTCATGTGAAAGATGCTGCCGGCAACCAGTCGCCGGTGAAAAAAGAGACGATCAAGTATGTCTTCAAACAGTTCAGTGTGAATACGCTTCGCTCTAGTCACATCTATGTAACGGGCAAAGGGCATCCGGGTGCGACCGTACAAGTGTACAACGGTGCATCGAAGGTCGGGAAGGCTGTAAAAGTCGACGCGAAAGGGAACTTCAAAGCGTATGTGAATAAACAACGGCAAGGCAATATGTTGACGGTCGAAATGACGCGTTCAGGTTATGCCACAGAGCGCATCAACACGACGGTACAACGTTAAAAAAGTTTCTCGGGACTATTATGTCCCGGGAAACTTTTTGTATGCTCATCCCTATATGTAACGCATGAATTTTTACCTGGCGGGAACATACTAAACAGCAATGAACTAGTGGACTTATGATTTATTTCCTATGATGGCGACCGTATGATAATCGCGCGAATCGGGCCCACGCGTCTCGACGACGTCAATCAGGCCGAGCGCCGAAGCGGCCGGGATGAACTGTTCTCGAACGATAGACACGATACCGTCCCACGTGATGTCACCTTTCCCGTCACAATACGTGATGACGAACGAGCCGCCTGGTACAAGGACACGCTCGATTTCGGCAAGCACGGCGTTCACGTCTTCCCAAAAGTAGAGCGTGTGGATGCTGAAGACACGGTCGAACTGTGCGTCCGAGAACGGGAGTCTCCTAAAATCGGCTTCGGTGACTTCAGCGCGACCGGCTTTCACCGCTGTCTGATTCCGTTTCAACGCCGAGCGGACGACGGTTTTAGAGCGATCGAGTCCGGTCACATGCACAGAATCAAAACGATGAAGGATTTGCGCTAGCGCATCGCCAGCACCACAACCGAGGTCGAGGACGCGGACATTGGGTTGAATCAAAAGTTGGTCAATCGTCCAATCGACTTCGACCCGGTGTTGGCGGACCATTTTCTCGCCGATGTACGTGCCGACGATGCCGCGTGGGTTCTCGTACTGGCTATCAATCCATGTTTGAAGACGCTTGAAGCGCATCGAACCATTCCTTTCCGAATCGAGTAGATGTAGATTGAGTGTAGCATAATCATTTGAATAAGGGAGTTGAATCGATGCGGTCATTTTGGATATTCGGCAACCAGCTATCCCACGAGCTCGAGATGCTCGACCATGTGGCAGATGACGATGTCATCGTCATGATTGAGGCGACATCACGGGCGATGTGGCGGACGTACCATAAACAAAAGCTCGTCCTCGTCTTCTCGGCGATGCGTCACTTTGCGGACGAATTGCGCGATAAAGGCTTCACCGTCGACTATCACGAGGCCGACTCGTTCCAAGACGCATGGGACGACCACTTCAAACGATACGACCCGGCAGAGATCCATTACACGGCCGTCACCGACGCCGCGATGGAGAAGAAGTTGAAGCAGTTCGGGAAGAAGCATACGCTCGTCGAACACACAGACGTGCCGCTCTTCTATTTGACGAAGGAAGAGGCCATCGACACGATTGGCAGTGAGCCGTGGCGGATGGACCGCTTTTACCGCCAGATGCGCAAACGCTTTGACGTACTGCTCGAGGATGGGAAACCCCGGGGCGGGAAATGGTCGTTCGATGCGGATAACCGCAAACCCCCGAAAGCCGGGCTGACGTTCCCAGCACCGATTCATTTCTGCCCGGACGCCGTCACGAAAGACGTGATCAAAAAAGTCGAGCGCGATTTTAAGGACAACCCGGGGGACATCACGCCGTTCGTCTGGCCGGTGACGCGCAGTGAGGCCCGACGTGCGTTGAAGCGTTTCATCGAGGAACGTCTCGAGACGTTCGGTCCGTATCAGGACGCGATGCTGGCGGACAATCAAGAGATGTCGCACAGCCTGTTGTCAGCAGCCATCAATATCGGACTCCTAACACCGCACGAAGTCGTCGAGGCCGCGTGCGCGTCGGACGCGCCGCTCGCCTCAATCGAAGGGTTCGTCCGACAAATCCTTGGCTGGCGGGAGTACATGCGGGCCGTCTATGTGGCGTCGATGCCCGGTTACGAGTCGGTCAACACGTTCAAGCACGAACGCGACTTGCCCGACTCGTTCTGGGACGCGAAGACGGACATGCACTGTATCCATCAAAGCGTGAAGCCGGTCATCAAGTGGGCCCATAACCACCACATCCAACGGCTCATGGTGCTCGGCAACTTCGCGACGCTGTTCGAGATTTCACCACAACAGACGAGTGACTGGTTCAATGAGATGTATATCGACGCTTACGACTGGGTCGTCTTGCCGAACGTGCTCGGAATGGCGCTCCACGCGGACGGCGGCAAGCTTGCGACGAAACCGTATATCGCCTCGGGCAAGTATATCGATCGGATGAGCGACTACTGTAAAGGGTGCAAGTACAATCCGAAACATACGACCGAGGAAGACGCGTGCCCGTTCAATGCCCTCTATTGGCACTTCATCGACAAACATCAGGATCGCTTCAAGGACAACCAACGGATGAAGATGATGCTCCGGAACTGGCAAGGCCGTGATGACGACGTCAAAGCCGACATTTTGGCGAAGGCGAGACAGACGCTCGACGGAATCGACTCCTTGTGAGTCGATTTTTTTACGTACGCTTCACAAACTTTTGCACACGCTTCACAGATGCTTTACATTCGTCCGTTACGATAGGACTTGTGAGACCCCTCATGCCAAGTGAATAGCAATCGGTAGAACATTCGAGAGACCAACAGAAGCCACTACGTCATTGACGTCTAGTTTCTGTTGGTCCTTTTTTCTAGGAAAGGGTGAGTCAAGTGAATGAAACACTTCGCACGATCGGCGAGGAGAAGATGATCGCCTCCATCAAGTCGCCGAAACAATTCGAAAAGTTCCTTCAATCGGACGTCACGACGACGTTCCTCATGATGGGCACACTCAGCACGCTCGACCGCTACGTGTCACATCTGAAACGGGAGAACAAGACCGTTTTCTTGCATGCCGAGCGCATCAATGGCATCAGCCTCGACCGGGATGGCATCGACTATTTGGCGAAACGCGTCGGCGCCGACGGCATCGTCACGACGAAGGCGTCGGTCATCCAGCACGCGAAACGCGCCGGGCTCATGACGGTACAGCGCTTATTTTTAGTCGACTCGGACGCCGTCACGTCGGGCATCAAGATGGCGAATGACCACGAGCCGGACGCGCTCGAACTCATGCCAGGTCTCATCCCGAACGTCATCGAGCACGTCGCCGGGAGCGTGCCGTTCCCAATCGTGACGGGCGGCATGATTCGTAAGCCGATCGAGGTGCATCAAGCGCTATCGCACGGTGCGTTTGCCGTATCGACGGGAGACGAGCGGCTCTGGGCGTCACAAGGAATGAAGGAGGACATCATATGAAGTCGATTCAATTGCAACAAATCAAAAAGTCGTACGGCGACACCGAGGTCATCCGCGGCATCGACGTCACGATCGAGGCGGGCGAGTTCTTCGCGCTCGTCGGACCGTCCGGCTGCGGCAAGAGCACGATGCTCCGGATGATCGCAGGGCTTGAGTCGATCACGGCGGGGACGCTCCGGATTGACGGTGTCGCCGCGAACGAGCTCAAACCGAGCGAGCGCCAACTGTCGATGGTGTTCCAAAACTATGCGCTCTATCCGCATATGACGGTCGAGAAGAACATCACGTTCGGCCTACATACGAAAGGGCTGACGAAACTCGAGCAGCGCGAACGGTGCCATGCGGCCGCCGAGACGCTCGGGTTGACCGACTATTTGAAGCGAAAGCCGCGCGAGCTGTCGGGCGGACAACGGCAACGGGTCGCCCTGGCCCGAGCTATCGTCACCGAGGCGCCGATTTGCCTCATGGACGAGCCGCTCTCGAACCTTGACGCCAAGCTCCGGGCGAAGATGCGCTCGGAGATTCGGCAGCTGCAACGCAAGCTGAACTTGACGATGATTTACGTCACGCACGACCAAGTCGAGGCGATGACGATGGCCGATCGGATGATGCTGTTGAACGAAGGGGAAGTTCAACAAGTCGGGAAGCCGCTCGATCTGTACAACAAGCCGGCGAACACCTTCGTCGCGTCGTTCATCGGCTCGCCGCCGATGAACTTGGTGCCGGTGAAACGAAGCGACAAAGGCTTCGTCGCCGCGGATGGGCGTCAGTTCCACCCGAACGTGATGACGACAGAAGAGACGGCGACGCTCGGCGTCCGTCCGGAGCAGATTTTACCGGCCCATGACGAGGTCACGTTCTACGCCGAGTTGAAAAACATCGAGGTGCTCGGCACGGAGACGATTCTCGCCTTTGACGTCGGTGGGACGGAATGGCTCGCCAAATGGTCGGGGCAGTGGCCGCTCTCGATTGGGGAGAAGGTCGCCTGTTACGTCGACCCGAAACAGATGTCGCTCTTTGACGCGAGCGGTGACCGCATCGAACCGCGTCAGCCGAAACTATTCGAGGCGCTGGAGGTGTTCCAATGACGGTCGCATTGCCGAGACAACGCGTCAAGACACGGATTTCGGACGCGGTGAGCGGGCTGTTGTACTTGTCGCCGTCGATTGCGCTGTTCGGGATTTTCCTCGTCTATCCGCTTCTCCGGACGATTTACTTGAGCTTCTTCCGGACGGACACGCAAGGGACGCCGCTCGAATTCGTCGGAATCGGGCACTACGCCCGGCTCTTCACGAGCGCGACGTTTTGGCAGAGCGTCCAGGCGACGGTCGGGTTCGTCGCGTTGACCGTGCCGCTCACGATCCTCATCGCGCTCGGCCTCGCCTTACTTGCCAACGAGAAACTGCGCGGCATCGGATTCTTTCGGACGGCGTTCTCGGCGACGATGGGGATGAGTGTCGCCGCGTCGTCGGTCATCTGGATGTTCATGTATAACCCGTCGATCGGTATCTTCAACCGCTTTTTAGAAGCGGTCGGGGCGAGCGGGGTCCAGTGGCTCCTCGACCCGCAATATGCGCTCCTGTCCGTGTCGCTCGCGACCGTCTGGATGAACGTCGGGTTCACGTTCCTCATTCTCCTCGGCGGCCTGCAAAATATCGACCGGACGCTCTATGAGAGTGCGGACATCGCCGGGACGAACTACTGGACCCAACTTCGGGCCATCACGATTCCGATGCTGTCGCCGACACTCTTCTTCGTCGGCATTATCTCGCTCATCAACGCCTTCCAGACGTTCGGGCAAATCGATTTGCTGACGAAAGGCGGTCCGACGAATTCAACGAACGTCATCGTCTACGCCATCTATAAGGACGCGTTCATCAACTACAACGTCGGCGGGGCGAGTGCGCAGGCCGTGCTCTTATTCGTGACGGTGCTCCTGTTGACGTGGCTCCAGTTCAAGCTCGTCGAAAGGAAGGTGCATTACCAATGACGATGCGAAATGCACTCGTATACACGCTGCTCGTCTTGAGCGCGGCGGTCATGCTGTTCCCGATCGGGTATGCGTTCTCCATCAGCCTCATGGATGGGAGCGAGGTGTTAAAAGGCAATCTCATCCCACAAGAACCATCGCTCGCGAACTACGTCGCCGCGTTCGATCGGATCCCGCTATTGACGTATCTCGTGAACAGTCTCGTCGTCGCGCTCCTCGTCATGGTCGGGCAAGTCGTCTTGTCGAGCCTCGCCGCGTTCGCGTTCGTCTTCATCGACTTCAAAGGGAAAGCGCTCATCTTCATGCTGTTCCTCGCGACGATGATGGTGCCGTGGGAAGCGACGATGGTACCGAACTTCTTGACCGTGCAGTCGCTCGGCTGGCTCAACTCGGTGTGGGGGTTGTCGGTTCCGTTCTTCGCGCTCGCGTTCGGGACGTTCCTACTTCGACAACAGTTCAAGACGATTCCGTACGAGATGTACGAGGCGTCCCAAATCGCTGGCATCAGCCGCTTCCGTTTCTTTTGGAACGTCGTCTTACCGGTCTCGAAGACACCGCTCGTCACGTTGTCGGTGTATAGCTTCTTGACGACATGGAACATGTACTTATGGCCGCTCCTCGTGACGAACACGGAGCAGGCGCGAACGGTGCAAATCGGGATTAAACAGATGCAGTCGAACGAGATCGCCTCGGACTGGGGCGTCGTCATGGCGGCCGTCGTCATGATCATCATCCCGACACTACTCTTACTCTTCGCAGGACAAAAGCAACTGCAAGAAGGTTTGACGCAAGGCGCAATCAAATAAAAGGAGGAAGTTTACATGAAGAAAAAAGCATTATTCGCAGGGTTGGCCAGTTCGGTGTTATTGCTCGGGGCGTGTGGCAGCGAGGAGGCGGCGCCGGAAGCATCGGCGACAGCGGACGGGAAGACGGAAGTCGTGTTCTGGCACGCGATGAGCGGGGACTTAGAGACCGCGCTCAACAACCAAGTCGATGACTTCAACGCCTCACAAGACGACTATGAAGTGAAACCGATCTTCCAAGGGACGTATGAAGAGGCGCTCACGAAGTTCAACGCCGTCGCCGGTTCAGCGGACGCCCCGGCGATCATGCAGACGTTCGAGGTCGGAACGAAGTATATGATCGACACGAACAAAATCACACCGGTCCAAGAGTTCATCGATAAAGAGAACTTCGACACGAGCGTTTGGGAAGAAAACATCTTGAGCTATTATCAAGTCGACGGCAAACAGTACTCGATGCCGTTCAACTCGTCGACGCCGGTACTCATCTACAACAAGGACGCGTTCAAAGAAGCCGGGCTCGACCCAGAGAAAGCGCCGCGCACGTATGACGAATTGAAACAGGCGGCGAAAGCTCTGACGGGTGACGGCCAGACTGGCTTTACGATCCTCAACTACGGCTGGTTCTTCGAACAGCTCGTCGCCGCGCAGGGCGGGCTTTACGTCGACAACGACAACGGTCGCAGCGGTACTCCGACGAAAGCGGTGTTTGACGGGGAAGAGGGACAGAACGCCTTCAACTTGATTAAAGACATGTACGACGAGAAGACGTTCTTGAACGTCGGTCAAAACTGGGACGACATGCGTGCCGCCTTCCAGTCGGGTAACGTCGCGATGTACCTCGACTCGTCGGCCGGTGTAAGGACGGTCGTCGACAACGCACCGTTTGACGTCGGCGTGTCATACTTGCCGGTACCGAACGAGGCGGACCGCGAAGGTGTCGTCATCGGGGGCGCCTCGCTCTGGATGGGTGACGGCATCGCCGACGAAACGAAACAAGGCGCATGGGAGTTCATGAAATTTGCCGCCTCGAAAGAAGCGCAGGCGAAATGGCACGTCGAGACCGGCTACTTCGCCATCAACCCGGACGCCTACAGCGAGCCGATCGTCGAAGACGTGTGGGCCGAATACCCGCAGTTGAAAGTGACGGTCGATCAGTTGAGCGAGACGAAGACGTCGCCGGCGACGCAAGGCGCCCTCATCTCGTCGTTCCCGCAGTCACGCCAAAGCGTCGTCAACGCGATGGAGAGCTTGTATCAAGGTGTGTCGGTCGAGGACGCGTTGAAGCGCGCGGCTGATGAGACGACTTCCACCTTGGGGCAATAAGATGCAGCTTTACGCTCATCGTGGTTATAGCGCCAAGCATCCGGAAAATACGCTCCGTGCGTTCGAGGCGGCGCTTCCTTACGTCGACGGCATCGAGCTCGACGTGCAACGGACGAAAGACGGCCGCCTCGTCGTCATCCATGACGAGACGGTCGACCGGACGACGGACGGGAGCGGTTATGTGAAAGACATGACGCTCCGTCAACTGCGTGCGCTTCGAAGCGAAGGGGAACGCATCCCGACGCTCGAGGAAGTGTTCGCCCTCGTCGCGGCCCATGACGTCACGGTGAACGTCGAACTGAAGACGGACCGATTCGACTATTCAGGGATTGAGCAACTCGCCTGGCTCGCGACCGAAGAGTTCGGACTCGCCGACCGCGTCGTCTTCTCGTCGTTCAATTCGGACACGCTCGTCCGACTGCGCGACGTCGCGCCCGAGGCGAGGATCGCCGTCTTGACGGGGGAAGGGCATCCCGATCTCGTCGGATTCGTCGAACGCATCAAAGCCGAGGCCGTCCACGCCCAGCCCGCGTTCGCCGGGACAGCGGACGCGGTGAAATTAAGCGAAAACGGGATTGTGACGCGGCTGTATACGATCAATGATCCGAACGAGCTCCCGGACACGACCGAAGTTGACGCCATCATGACGGATGAAGTCGAACGGCTCGCGGTCATCCGATAATGGTGAAAAGGAGGTCCGCTCATCGGGTTGCGATGAACAGACCTCCTTTTCGTTAGTTTGGAACGAGCATGTGTGCGCTGGCATGTCGCACCACCGTCCGATTTCGTCCTTTGTCTTTTGCTTCATAGAGCGCCGTGTCGGCGAGGCTGCTCATCGACTCGACCGGCAAGGCGCTCCCGTGGGCGATGCCGATCGAGGTGCTGATTCGAATCGACGTCCCGTCCGACAGAATGAACGCCTCGGCCGCAATCCGTTCCCGAATCCGCTCGGCGACTTTGACCACTTTCTCGGGAGGTAAGTCATAGATGAGGATGACGAACTCTTCGCCACCGATTCGTGCGACCACGTCATGGGACCGTGTCTCAACCTTCAACAGTTCGGCGAACCGTTTCAAGACGAGGTCGCCGTTTGGATGACCATATGTATCGTTCACGTGTTTAAAGTGGTCGATATCAAGGGCGAGCACGTTATACGCTCGTCTCTCGGACACGAGAGATGTCGTCCGCTCTTCCCACATCCGGCGATTGAACAAACCGGTCAAATGGTCGCGTTCGGCCGAATGTTTATACTCCTTGGAACGTCGCGTCATCTGTTCTAAGTCGATGGCGAGCAGGCTCGCGAGTGTCCCGACGAGTAGCCCGACGACCCAGAAAGTCAGGACGATTTCTACATAAGCGCTGTTCCATCCGAGGTTGACAAGAATCGAGATCGAGGTGATGACGAGCGCCCAGACATGTAACAGCATGCTCTGTAACAACAGGCGATGGACGTGCCGATGAATCCACCACATGCCGAGGCTGATGACGAACGTGGCGATGAACGCGACGACGGCCTGGTCGGTCAGTCCGAACAGAAAGCGGGTACTTGCGATGATGACGGTCGCGATTAAGAGCGGGAAGCGGGCCCCGTAAAAGGCGAGCAGGACGAGCGGCAAATACCGTAAGTCGACACGCACTTCACCGTTCACTTGGACCGCGTTCATCATAAGGAACAGACCGATTGCCCCGGTCAATAATCCGATTAAGAAACCGCGGAATCGAAAAGGTCCGAAGTGTTCAGAGTGATACAACTTAGAGATTAAGTAAAAGCCTGTGAACGCCACGGAGGCATTCAACAAAAGGGCGGTAAACGGCACGATGTCACTTCCTTCAAAATAGCGATACTTCAACCGTAACAGAGTGCTAAAAAATGTCAATTGGTAATGCACGTTTACGAAAACAAGTGCCTCATCCCATGGATGACGCACTTGTTTTTCGGTTCACGTAGCGGTCGCGAGCCGATAGAGTGTGAGATTTTTAACGTCACCTGAAATCGAGTGACGAGCCTGTTGAGCCGGGTAGACGCGGCTCGAAAATACATACTCTCCGTCGTTGACGAACACTTCGATGGACGAGGCGTCGATGAAGATACGGAATGTGCGTCCATCCGCCTGGATTCGGCGGATGTCGCCGGCGCGATTGAGTTCAAGGACGTTTCCTCGTCTCGAGAACGTAGCGGTGTCCCCGTAACATTGAAGTGTGAAGTCGCCGTCGGCTTCGAACGTCAATTCGAGCGCATCCCCTTCGAACGTTGGATCTTGAAGTACCTCACGCGTTTGCCGTAACGTCTTTACTTCTTCAATGGGTGTCATATACAAACGGCCGTCGCGAAGCGACAACTCGCGCGGAAGTGTCATCTGATTCGTCCACCCTTCGGCTTGTTCAGGCCAATCTCGTTCCCACATCGCATTCCACGCGATTAAAATACGACGTCCGAGGTCGTCTAAAAACGTCTGGGCCGCGTAAAAATCATGCCCATAATCGAGCTCGGTGAAGGCACCGTGCGTGTAGACGGGCGTTTCGACATCGAGTTGGCCGACGAAATACCCGCATTGATGCAGGTTATGATATCGATCACCGTTTGGCTCCATACCTTGAGGAGACAGGAGCAAGACGTCTTGGCCATCTAAGTGGAACAAGTCCGGGCATTCCCACATCCAACCGTGCTCACCTGTCTCTCCGGCAACGACGCCGCGCTCAGTCCAGTGGATGGCGTCGTCTGAGTCATACAAGACGACTTTCCCGTCCGTCGCGTCACGCGTGCCGAGAACCATGTAGTGCCGTCCGTTCGCCGTCCATACTTTTGGGTCGCGGACGTGCGCGTTCCCACCCTTTGGCTCATTGGAAATGAGCGGGTTGGCGGAATGCTTCGTGAACGTCACGCCATCTGTGGACGTCGCGAGGCATTGGACTTGCTTTAACGCTTCCCGTTTCTCGTCGAGCCAGACGCTTCCGGTGTAATACAAGTGAAGGACGTCATCCACGATGAGCGCACTGCCCGAGAACACCCCGTCCCGGTCGTACGTCTTTCCGGGGCGGAGGGCAATCGGTTTATGTTCCCAGTGGATGAGGTCACGTGACGTGGCGTGACCCCAATGCATATCGTCCCATTCGACCCCGAACGGATGGTACTGGTAGAACAGATGATACGTCCCGTCGAACTGGCATAGCCCGTTCGGGTCGTTCATCCAACCGAACGGTGGAGCGAAATGGAAGCGGGGACGATACGTCATACCGTCAACACATCACTTGTGAACGTATCCGTGATGACGCGTTTTTCTCCGTACACTTCCACCTGGAGTGGTTTCTCTGACGCGACGCGTCGGGTAATCGTCACATGCTGCTGCGTGGCGTGAACGTCGAGCGTCTCGCCTTGCCATTCGATTGAGAAAGTGAGGGACGTCCACGCTTTCGGGAGCATCGGGGAGATTCGGAGCTTCCCGCCGGTCATCCGCACACCGCCGAACCCGTTGACGACCGCTTGCCAAATCCCACCGAGCGAGGCGGCGTGAATGCCCGCGTCAGACGTCTTCATGTTCGGACCGAGATCGATTTCAGACGCGCGGCGGAACAAGTCGTACGCGAGTTCTTGGTCGCCAAGGTCAGACGCGAGCACGCTGTGGGTCGACAGCGACAGTGACGAGTCATGGAGCGTCTTCGGCTCGTAATATTCCCAGTTCGCGCGCTTCACGTCAGCCGTAAACAAATCTTCGAGGAGGTACATCAAAATCATGACGTCCGCTTGTTTCGACACTTGAATCTCGTTCACTTGCTCGAGGTTATAATCAAGGAACATCGAGCCGACATTCTCTTGGTTCTTATACTTCGTCAAATCGATAATCTGTTTGTTGAGGTACGTATCGTCTTGCGGCAAAACGCCATCCTCGCGCACTTGCGGCAAGTAAATCAAGTCGAGGACGTGACGGAAGCGTTCCTCGGCCGTCTCGAGGTCGAGTTTTTCGTTCAAGCGTTCGAACAGTTCCGGTTTCTCGCTACGAAGGAGTTCCACATACTCGATTGCTTTTTGGATGTTCCAATGGGCCGTATAGTTCGTGAAGGCGTTGTTGTCGACGTGCTCTTTATACTCGTCCGGTCCGACGACCTCATTGATGTCGTAACGACCGGCTGCTTCGTTCCATTCCAACCGGCTCGCCCAGAATTTGGCCGTGTCAATCAACAACTCATAGCCGTACTGGTCCATGAAGTCTTGATCACCCGTCACTTGGTAGTATTGCCACGTGGCGAACGCGATGTCGGACGTGATGTGTTGCTCGATGAAGCCGGACCAAATCTTCGTCGCTTCGCCGGTGACGATATCGGCCGCCCCCCAAACCGGTGTGACCTCACCATCATCGAGCCAAGCCGACTCCCACGGGAACATCGCACCCTCGTAACCGTTCTCTTTCGCTTTCCGATGCGCGCCAGAGAGGGACTGATAACGATACTCGAGAAGACTGCGGGCGATTTTCGGGTTCGTATACGTATAGTATGGCAAGATGAAGATTTCTGTGTCCCAAAACGTGTGGCCTTTATAGCCTTCGCCAGACAGTCCTTTCGCTCCGATGTTCATCCGGTTGTCATGTTTGGGTGTCATGACGGCCAAGTGATACTGTGCGAAACGAATCGCGAGCTGGTCGAACATGTCGTTCGATTCGATTTGAATCGGCACGTGTGACCAGACGAGTCCGTCCCACGCATTGACGTGTTCTTCGAGAAGACGGTCGTAGCCGAACGCCTCGACGTCTTTCGTCACGTCGAGGGCATACGGCGCAAGGTCCGTTGCCTCGACATCACGGTCGCGTGACGTGAACACCGTCGAATACTTCTCGATCGTCAGCGTCTCGCCGGCCGGCACAACGATGTCCGAATAGTCAAAGAAAATCTTCCGGCGGTCCATCTTGATGATTGACTTCGGTTCAATCGTCTCGGCTGCCTTGAAGCGGTGGACGCTATGGAAGACGAAGTCGATGCCCGACTCGGTCGTTTTTTGTAGCTGTTGCATGAAGCGACCATCATAGAGCCGTTTGTCGCCCTCGAGGAAATGTTGGACACCACTGTTTGTCATCTGACCGTTGATGCCGGACGTGACGGCGAGCGTCGTCGCTTGTTTCGGCGTGATGGTCACGCGTTGGGCGATGACGTGCACGTTCGCCATCGAGACGAACCGTGAGAAGACGAGGTCGTACATGTCACCGCTAGGGCTTTCCCACGTCACTTCACGAGTCAACTCGGCGTGCTTGACGTTGAGCGTTCGACGATATGAATGGATTGTTCCTTGCGTCAAGTCGAAACGGACCCCGTTCAGTTTGAACTCCATCCATAAGACGTCTGCCGCGTTCGGAAGCTCGGTCACTTCGTTGTCTGCAAACTTGTTGAACGATCCTGCGACGAACAAATTGCGCGTCTCGTTCGCATAATGTTCTTCTGTCACGGAGCGTAGTCCCATATAGCCGTTTCCGAGTGAGAAGACCGCCTCACCTTTCCCAAGCCACTCGGGACGGAAACCGTCCTCGGCCACAAGCCAATCTTTTAAGTCCCCAGTACCTGTCGTATAGTTCATCAGTGTATTCGCCACGTTGTAACCTCCTGTATAATAAAGCGCTTTCTTGATTCGACCTCATTCTATCCGAAACGTTTCGGACAATCAAGCCGTATTTTTGTGAACTTCTCTTTTGTTTGATTCAAAATCGTGATTAAATGGGGATAGAAACGTTTTAGAAAAGAGGTTTGGCATGGAGCAGATGATTGCGAGTTTGGGGTTTCAGTTCAAGAAAGTACAACAGTTTCGAGGGCAGTCAATTTGGAAGTCGATCTTTTATGTCGTGGTAGCCATCTTGTTGGCTAACGCCATTGTGTATAGCGTGAAATGGTTGAATCAGCCGACGTTTGACGAGGTGTTGCCGTCGTTTCAAGTGACGGAACAAGGCTTGACGTACGAAGAGCCGTTTGCGTTCGACATGCCCGTGCTCGACCTCGTCGTCATGGTCGGGGAAGAGCGGTCGACGAACGCGAAACAGACGCTATTGCTCGAAAAAGAGGGGTGGGTGTTCAAACGAAGTGGCATCACTACGGAATTGAGCAGTTACGAGACGTTGCTAAATTTTGTGAATAAAGAACAACTGACTGAAGCGGACGTTCGCGATGTTGGGTCAGACTTAAATTGGTTTTATCCGCTCTACATTTACGGCGCGGTCCTACTAGACTTGCTCGTTCATATCGTGCTAATCACGTTACTGGCAGTGGCGGGTTTAAGCTTCCGGCGCTTTGTTCCGATTCGCTTCAAAGAAGCATGGACAATTACGGCTTATGGGATTACGGCACCGCTAATCGTGCGGACGGTAATCTCGCTTTTGCCGATCACCGTGCAAATGCTGCCTGTTTTATACTGGGCGACGGTCGGCATCTTTGCCTTCATGACAATACGAAAAATCGGCGATGACTAGTCATCGCCGATTTTTCGTGACCGATTCCCGGAGGATCAGCTGGTTATTGACGAACGCTTCGTGCGGCACGTCTTTGCCTTCGACGATGGAAACGACCATCTCTGCAGCCTTTTTTCCCATCTCATATGGTTGCTGACCGACTGTTGTGAGCGGGGGCGATACGTATTGCGACAATAAGATGTTGTCGAACCCGACGAGTGACAAGTCCTCAGGAACGTTCAAGCCAAGCTCGCGTGTCGCCTGAAGGACGCCGAGCGCCATGACGTCAGATGCGCAGAAGATGGCGGTGACTTCGGGGTGGTTCAATAAGAACGGCAAGGCGACGGCCTTTGACGCCCCTTCCTCGAAGTCGCCGTTCAAGACGTATGCTTCGTTCAGCTCGATTCCGTTCTCTTGAAGCACTTGGCGATAGGCGTCATAGCGGACGGTCGACACATACGCGTGGGGCGCCCCGTTCATGAACGCGATTTGCTTATGACCGAGGCGAATCAAGTACCGGACCGCTTGTTTAGCGCTCTCTAACTGGTTCGAGGTGACGTATCCGGTATTGAGCCCTTCGACGGGGATGTCGACGAGTACGCAAGGCACCTTGCTTTCGATCGCCTCAAGTAGGTAGGGGTCGTCTCGCTTCAGTCCTTGGATGACGACGCCATCGAGTTGGCGTTCGGCGCACATTTGCCCGTACGTCTTATTTTTTTGTTTTGACGTCGTCGTCGACAGAAGGACGAACTCGTAATCGAGGTCGGACAGTTCGTCCGACACACCGCACAGTGTTTCAAACATGAAGTTATCTTTGACGCTCTCGCGTTTTAAATCGGTGACGAGGAAGCCGATCGTCTTCGATTGTTTCTTGACGAGGCTGCGCGCTAATATGTTCGGGCTGTAACCGAGCTCTTTCGCGACGCTCACAATCTTGTCTCGTGTCTCTTTGTTGACGTCATCGTACCCGTTCAACGCGCGCGAGACGGTCGTGACGGAAAAGCCGGAGGCGCGGGAGACGTCTTTTAATGTGGCCATAATGTGGACTCCTTTATGAAAACGTTATGAATCTTTATGGGATTTGATGTCATTAAACTCATTTTAGACTGAGAGTGAATAGACTGTAAATAGTGATATATCAACGAAAAAAATCAAAAACAAAAAACACTTGCTTTCCGAAACGTTTCGGGTATAAAATCAAACTGTGAGTTGAAAGCGGTTACTTTTTTGTCATCATTCTTAAGGAGGAAATCACGCAATGAATAAAAAACGTATCTCTTTATCTGTTTTACTCGTATCGAGCCTCGTATTCGCAGCAGCTTGTGGCGGAGACGAAGAAGCACAGGTCGCTTCTGACCCGACAGAGCTCGAAGGAAAAGAAATCACGGTCGGGACGTGGAAAGGGACGGACGCCGAAGTCCGTGCGTTTGATGAATTGCTCGCTGCCTTCACGGAAGAGACCGGCATCACGGTGAAAAAGAAAGTATATAACGACTACCAAACACAACTTCAGACCGACCTCGTCGGCGGAACGGCGCCTGACGTCTTTTATGTCGACGCGTTCCTCGCGCCGGAACTATCGAAACAAGGGGTCTTGGAGCCGCTCGATCAATACATTGAGCAAGCGGACAAAGATCTCGGCGACTTCTACGAGCCGGCCATCAACGCGTTCAAGTCTGACGATCAGTTATTCGGATTGCCGAAAGACTATTCGACGCTCGGACTCTATTATAACAAGCAGATGATTGAAGAGGCAGGATTCACGGCGGACGACATTCCGACTGAAATGGAAGAACTTCCGGCGTTTCTCGCTGAACTTCAAGGAGAGCTCCCGTCTGGTGTTGTACCGGCCATCACGACATCTGAGCTTGCCCGTCACATGTTCGTCCTGCAGTCGGGTGGCACGGACGTCGTTGACGGAGACGGAAAAGCCGTCCTCTCGCAGCCGGATCAAATCGCGGCACTTCAACCGCTCATCGATGCCTATCAGGACAAACTCATCCAACGTCCGGCTGACCTTGGTCAAGGCTGGGCCGGGGACTCGTTTGGTGCTGAGCGTGCGGCCATCATGATTGAAGGGAACTGGGCGATTTCACACATCGAGCAAAACTTCCCGGATGTTGAGATGGGAACGAAAGAAGTCCCGACAATCGGTGGGGACAGCGGCTCGATGATGTTCACCGTCTCTTACTCGCTCAACAGTGATTCGAATGAGAAAGCAGCAGGCTGGGAGTTCATCAACTACGCGACATCACAAGATGGTATGAAGATTTGGTCAGAGGGCGCGGGTGTCCTGCCATCGCTCAAGTCAATCGCTGAAGAGTTGAACCTACAAGACGACGAATTGAAAGCACCGTTCGTCGCAGCCGGCGCCTATGCGACACCGTGGCAAAAAGGTGATTCGCTCTCAATTGTCGCCCGTGAATACAACAACTTGTTGCCGGCAGCACTAACCGGTGACATGACGCTTGAAGAGGCGATGAAACGCGCCGAAGACGCAGCGAACAAAGATATCGAGACGCAGTTGCAGTAAGATGAAGGGCTCGCGTGACACCGCGAGCCTACTTTTGTTCGGAAAGGAAGGGTCCTATGGGCACACAACTCGAGATTAACCGTCGCACGGACGCGGTCGCACAAGCGCCGAGCCCGAAAAACGGAAAAGGGAGCGAACGAAATCGTCGGGAGGCCCTGCAAGGCGTCACGTTCATGTTGCCGACACTGATTCTCTTATTCACGTTCACATTGCTTCCAATCTTCTATTCACTCTTTTTGTCATTCACGCGCGTCAACTTGTTCGGAGGCATCGACTTTCAGTGGGTCGGCTTTACGAACTATGTGAACGCCTGGAATGACGACCGGGTGTGGGCGGCGCTTAATAATACGTTCCGCTATGCGCTCTTCGTCGTCCCGATTCAAACAGCGGTCGCACTCCTCATGGCGGCTGTCCTTAATTCGGGCATTCGGTTCCAAAATACGTTCCGGACGATTTACTTCTTGCCGACGCTCACGTCGAGTTCGGCACTGACGATGATTTTCATGTTCCTGTTCAGCTTGAACGGTCCGATTAACAATTTGCTCGTCAACTTCGGATTGCTCGAAGCGCCGGTCAACTTCATCAATGAGACCGACTTCGCGCTGGCGACGATCATGGTCATGAACATTTGGTCGACCGTACCGTTCTTCATGACGATTTATTTGGCCGGTCTACAGGACATCCCACATTCGTTATATGAAGCGGCATCACTTGACGGGGCGAACGCTTGGCAGAAACTGATGAAAATTACCGTGCCGAATTTGACGCCAGTCACAAACTACGTGCTTCTCATGGGCATCATCGGTTGTTTCCAATTGTTCGACCAAGCGTACATTATTTCTGGGGGGACGGGCGGCCCGAACAATGCGACGCTCACGTTCTCGCTCATCATCTACCAATACGCCTTCCAGACGATTGGGACGATGGGATACGCCTCGGCGCTCGCCATCATCTTGACGCTCATCATCTTCACCGTGTCGATGATTGCCCGCCGCTTGAACAAGGAAGAGTCGAACTACTAAGGAGGAATGGATCATGAAAAAAAGAAAATGGCCGCGCGTCTTGCTCTATGTCATTCTCGTGTCATACGCGCTCATCACGCTGTACCCATTCCTTTGGGCAGTGCTCGCCTCGTTCAAGCCGTATAGCGAGATTGTCGCTGGGGGGCTGACGCTTTGGCCGGAAAATCCAACGCTTGCCAACTACCAACACATCTTCACGAATGATCCGTTATTCCCGCGCTGGATTATGAACTCGTTCTTCATCGCGACGGTCGGGACGATTGTGAACGTCATCTTCAACACGATGGCGGGATATTCGCTTGCGCGCCTCCGTTTCCCGGGGCGGAACTACTTGTTCCTGTTGATTCTCGCCGTCATGATGGTGCCGGGACAAATCTTGCTCATCCCAAACTACTTGATTATGCGCTCGCTCGGGATTTTGGATACGTACGCGGCGCTCATCGTACCCGGAGCGATCAACTTCGCCTACATCTTCTTGATGCGTCAGTTCTTCATCAACTTCCCGCGTGAAGTCGAGGAAGCCGCGCAAGTCGACGGGCTCAACCGATTCCAGACGTTTTGGCGCATCGTCTTTCCGATGGCGAAAGCCTCTGTCGCGACGCAAGCCGTCTTCGTCTTCCTCGGTTTTTGGAATGAATTTTTAAAACCGCTTCTCTATATCACGTCGCCAGAGAAGTACACGCTCACGCTCGGACTTCAGTCGTTCCAAAGCCAAAACGCCACACAGTGGAACTATATCATGGCGGCCTCGGTCGTCAGTATCATCCCAATCATCATCTTGTACATCTTGCTGAATAAGTACTTCATGCAAGGCTTGCGTATTGGTGGGGACAAATAAGGAGAGATCATATGAAAGCTTTTATCTTTGACTTAGACGGTGTCATCACGGACAGCGCGGAATATCATTACTTGGCATGGAAGGCGCTCGGAGAAGAACTCAATATCCCGTTCGACCGCGAATTTAACGAAACGCTCAAAGGGGTAAGCCGTACCGAGTCGCTCGAACGCATTCTTCGTCTCGGCGGCCGTGAGCACGATTTTTCAGTGGAAGAGAAGGAACAACTCGCCACGAAGAAGAATGAACACTATGTGTCGCTCATTTCGAACATCACCCATGCGGACATTTTACCTGGGGTTGAAGCGTTCCTAAGTGAAATCAGACAAGCCGGCTATAAAGTGGGCATGGCGTCCGCTTCAAAGAACGCCTACATGGTCACAAAACAACTCGGATTGCTCGCTGCGTTCGACCATATCGTCGATGCGGCGACCGTCGCCGAGTCGAAACCACACCCTGAAGTCTTCTTGAAGGCGGCCGAGGCACTTCGTGTCGAGCCGAAAGATTGTATCGGTGTCGAAGATGCGGTGGCTGGTGTCGAAGCGATCCATGCGGCGGGGATGTTCGCCGTCGGTATCGGTGATCCCGCAGTGTTGACGGAAGCGGACGTTGTGTTCACGGACACGACGGGGCTCACGCTCGACAACGTCTTGACGCGGATTTAACAAAACGAAGCCTCGAGTGGACGCTCGAGGCCTTTCTTATGAAGGAGGATATTCAATGAAACGGACATGGTGGAAAGAAGCGGTCGTCTATCAAGTGTATTGGCGGAGCTTTCTCGATACGAACGGGGACGGATATGGGGATTTGGAAGGGGTGCGGCAAAAACTTCCGTACATCAAGGAACTCGGAGCGGACGTCGTCTGGTTGAACCCGTTCTACGTCTCGCCGGACCGGGATAACGGCTATGACATCGCCGACTATTACCAGGTCATGGACGAGGCGGGGACGATGAAAGACTTCGAACGGTTGCTTGATGAAGCCCACGCGATTGGCCTGAAAGTCATCCTCGACCTCGTCGTCAACCATACGTCGGACGAGCATCCTTGGTTTCTTGAGGCGAAGGCATCGAAAGACGCACCGAAGCGCGACTATTATATTTGGCATGATCCCGTCGACGGCGGAGTGCCGAACAATTGGCGCTCCTATTTCGCCCCGTCGTGTTGGGAGCTTGATTCGCAGAGTGGGCAATACTATTATCACTCGTTCGCCGTCGAGCAGCCCGATCTGAACTGGGAGAACGAGGAGTTGCGCCAAGAGATTTATCGCATGATGCGGTTTTGGCTCGACAAAGGCATCGACGGATTCCGGATGGACGTCATCAACCTGCTCGCTAAGCGGAAAGACTTATCCGACGTCGCCAATCCGTACGATCTCAGCTATTTGGCGAACAATCCGGGCATCCACGAATACCTTCAAGAGATGCACGAGGAGGTGCTCCAGCACTATGACTGCATGACGGTCGGAGAGATCCCGTTCGTGACGCCGGCGGAAGGGCTTCTTTACGTCGACGAGTCACGCCGCGAGCTCGACACGTTGTTCCACTTCCAAATCGCCGACGAGATGCCGACGTGGGACATGCTCCGGTTTAAAGCGATTCAGCGCGACTGGTATGAAGGGTTGAACGGACGAGGCTGGAACTCGCAATTCTTGAACAACCACGACCACACGCGCCAAGTGACCCGGTACGGCAATGACGGCGAACATCGCGTCGCCTCGGCGAAACTGCTCGCCACGCTGACGCATACGCTCCCAGGGATGCCGTACATCTATCAAGGGGAAGAGATTGGGATGACCGGTGTGACGTTCGACTCGATTGACGATTATCAAGACATCGCCATGCGAAACCGGTACGCCGAGGAAGTCGCGAACGGACGTGACCCGGAAGAAGTGTTCGCGAGCCTACAACTACTCAGCCGCGATAATTCCCGCACACCGATGCAGTGGACGGACGAGCCGCAAGCAGGCTTTACGACGGGAGTACCGTGGATGAGGGTCAACCCGAATTACTATGAATTGAACGTGGCCACCGACCTCGAACGAGAAGATTCCGTCTTTCGATATTACCAACAATTGATTCAATTACGGAAGTCGCATGAAACGCTCATTTACGGCACGTTTGAAGACTTGTTACCAGAAGATGAATTCTTGCACGCCTACGTCCGCGAACTTGACGGCACACGCTTTACGATCGTCTTGAACCATTCGGATGAACCGCGTGACCTTTCCATCGATGTGGAAGGGGACAAGATCGTCCTTCAAAACGTAAAGAACGACGAGGCGCGATTACTTCCGCATGAGGCGCGCATTTACATGAAAAAGACCGCGATATAAGCGGTCAGTGAACTGACGGACCAAATCGTTTGAGGATTTGGTCCGTTTTTTTCGTCAGGCTTTCTTTTTCGTACCTTGGAAGGCGAAGAACATCGCGATGCCGATGCCGAGCCCGATCCACCAGTTGTCGAAAATCAAACCGAAAATGACGATAAAGGCGACGGCGACGGGGAGGGCCAAATAGCCACGTTGTCGATTCATATGCATCCATCCTTTCCTGGCGCTTCATT
Source organism: Exiguobacterium sp. AB2 (assembly GCF_000696055.1). Taxonomy (NCBI): domain Bacteria; kingdom Bacillati; phylum Bacillota; class Bacilli; order Caryophanales; genus Exiguobacterium; species Exiguobacterium sp. AB2. The sequence goes on along the minus strand of NZ_JNAA01000057.1, from coordinate 8,369 downwards.
TATTCTTTTCCCGAAAGTCGCTCTTGGCATTCAGGGAGGGTTCATCTGTCTAGACGTCAAAAAGGTTTGACCGTCGTGGTCAAACCTTTTCTTCTCGCTCACCGAGTCGCGTCGTGCTCGTCGCGGTCGGGGAGTAGAGGTAGATACAAAACGTCGTCCCTTCCCCGTAAACGGAATCGGCATGGATGCCCCAACCGTGGGCCTCGGCGATCCGCTTACAGATGCGCAGGCCGAGCCCGGTCCCTTTAATCGGACGGTGGGCGTCGGAGTCGACGCGATAATACTCGTCAAAGATGTACGGCAGCGCTTCTTCCGGGATGCCGATACCAGAATCTTTAACGGGTAAGACGAGCGTCCCGTCCTCGTCGGTGACCGAGACGTCAATCGTCCCACCGTCCGGGGAATATTTGATGGCGTTGCCGACCAAATTGTGGACGAGCTGAAGCAGCTTGTCTTGGTCGGCCTCAATCGTGGCCGACTCAAGCGTCGACAGCGTCACACGATGGTTGGCCGACGTCGCGTCATAGCTCGAGACGACGGATTCGAGCAGCCGCAACAAATCAATCGGTTGCCGCGTCAACAGTTCTTCGGAATACGAGACGCGCTGATAGTCGAGGAAGTTGTCGACGAGCCGTTCGAGCCGCTCGGCCTCTTGTTTTACGAGCGTGAGCATGGCGTGCGTCTTCTCGTCGTCGGTGTGCCGATACATGAGCAGCTCGGCGTAGCCGTTGATGGCCGTGAGCGGCGTCCGGAAGTCGTGTGACAGCTCGGCGAGGAAGGCGTCCTTTTGTTCCTCGAACAGAATCGTCTCCGTCTCGTCACGCCACATGATGAAGACACCGCGCGGCGTGTTCGTGAAGTTGAAGATGAGTTGAATCACCCGTTCCCCGAGATGAAGGCGGTGGGCGTCCATGTTCGGGCAACCGAGGAAGCGGTTGTCGAGCATCTCTTGCCAGACCGGGGCGATTGCGTCAAGGTCAGCCCCGTTCTCTTCGAAGCGCGCGAAAAAGAAGGCGGTGAGCGCCGTAACGTCCTCGAAACGGCGGGTGACCATCGCTGGGCACATCGCGCGCAACTCTTCGTTCGAATAGAGGTGGTTGCGGGTGAAGTCGATATAACAGATCGCGTCTTGCGCCTCTTCGACGATCGAAGCGATCGGGAAACTGTGGGGCGACCGGGTGCGTTTGGCGGAGAGTGGTCGTTTTCCTCCATTTCGATGATGGTGCCGACGCGACGGATAGAACTGCTTACGTTCCATAAGCGAACCTCCTTTCACTCTTGTTAACTCTGTCACATATATGAAGACGAAACGTCCGTTCGAAATAGTTATCTTTTGATTTCCATTATACGTCAATGAAGTCAAAACCAATAGTCACAATAAAGTACCAATCAATTTCGGCTTCAATCCGGGACGAATTGAAAAACCCTCCATCCGATGCGGGATGGAGGGGAGGTGTCAAAAGAAGTTATACGGATTGAGGCTACTCGCCGGTGCGCTACTGCTGTAGACGTATGGCGATTTATGTACTTCGAAGTGAAGATGGTTACCAAACGAGTTCCCGGTGTTGCCGACCGTGCCGATGGTCGCGCCGCGTAAGACCGTCTGGCCTTGGACGACGTTCAAGCGATCGAGGTGGGCGTAAACGGTCGTGTACGACTGGCCGTTCAATTGATGCGTGATCATGATATGGTTCCCGTAGGCGCCAGCGTTGCGGGCGACGATGACTTGTCCGCCAGACGCGGCGATGACCGGAGTACCTTTCGCTGCTGCGAGGTCAATCCCATTATGGAACGTGTAGCCGTAAATGCCGCTCGCCGGACCATACTTTTGCGTCAACGTGCCTTTCGTCGGCATGAGGAGCTTCGTCGTCGACGACGTTTGAAGCGTCGTGCTCGCGTACGGCTTGATGAATGCACTTGAGACGTAGCGGGACGTGCCGTTGAAGTTGATTTTCGTCCATGAGGCCGTCGTGTGTTGCGCCGAAAACGTCTGACCGAGCTTGGCCGTGCCGACGATCGGATACGCCGTACTCGGACCCGATCGGACGTTCAAGATGTTCGTCGTCACTTCGGCTTTGTAATACGTTGACGCTTCGACCGGTGTCGAGACAGGGGTGAGAAGGCCGACGGTGAGTAGTGCGCTTAATACAATTGTCATTAATTTCTTTTTCATTTTTATGTAAATCCCTTCGGTGTAAGAAAGTGGTATATGCGACATAACGAACCTGATAATTTAAATTTTATCACCAAAAATATATTTTAATATTTCATTTATATTTCAAAAAAATATATTGACATTATAAAAGCGAGCTTACCCAAATCGGGCAAGCTCGCTGTGATCGTTCCATATGAAGGTGGCTGTTTCTTCACTCCGCGGACAGTTCGTCTTCGGTCACCCATTTGTGGTTTGTGACACGTTTTCCGTTGTCCAGTTCGAAATCGACCATGTAAACTGTCGTCTCCTCAGCAGAGTCGATCGTTGCGGTCGCGCCGCCCATACCGTTCATATGCTCGGCATCGACTGTTACTTCATCACCCGGCTCATAAGCGTCAGCTTTTGCATCGACAATTTCTTCGTGAATAATCCACTTGTGGTCACGCACGCGCTCGCCCCCATGCATCGGGTCATATGAGATGCTATAGACGATTGTGTCGTAGGCGCCGACGATGGTTGCCTCGGCTCCTTCCATTCCAGGCATGTGGGCTTCGCTGATGACGGCTTGATCTCCGACATTGAACGTCGGGTTCTCGGCATCTTGAAGTCCTGCCGGCACGTCACCAGAACCGGACATGTCCATATCCCCGTGGTCCATCGTCTCTTCCATCTGATCATTCATGTGCGTGTTGTTATCCGTCGTGTCGTCTTCACCGCAAGCGACGAGCAAACCGCTGAGTGAAAGTGCCATCGTCATTACGCCAAGTTTCTTATTCCATTTCATCGCTGTTCCCTCCAAGTAAAATATGATTATTTCACGTTCAATTGTCCCATCATCCCATTTTCTTCATGTTCGAGGATGTGGCAATGATACATGAACGTCCCTGACTCTCTGAACGTCATTTTGATTTTGACGCGCTCTCCTGGTGCGACGGCGACCGTGTCTTTCCAGCCGTGTTCGTTATCGGGCGGCGGCTTGCCTTCCCGTTCGAGAATCCGGAACTGGACACCGTGGATGTGGAACGGATGGGTCATTCCGCCCATCATGTCATCTCGATTATAAATCTCCCACACCTCGGTCGTACCTTGTTGCACATTGATGTCGATTCGGTCCGGGTCGAACTGCTTGCCGTCAATCGTCACCATGTGGCTCACCCCGAATAAAGTAAGCCGGCGGTCAGCTTCGCTCGATTCGTTAGTGACAGGGGCTTCCCTGAAAGCATCGGTCCAGTCCCTATTCTGCACGATTTTGCTGCGCACCGTGAATGTCGTGAACGAAATCCCGTCCGCCTCAAGGGCGAGCTCGTCTCCGAGCGAAAGGTCTGAAAAATCGATTAAAATCTCGGCGCGTTCGCTCGGTGTGAGCTTCAACGTCTCAAGTGAAACGGGTTGGTCGATTAAGCCGCCATCGGTCGCGATTTGAGTGAACGATGCTCCATTCGATAATGAGAAGTCGAGGTTCCGTGCGTTGGACCCGTTGACGAGGCGGACGCGCAACGTCTTCGTCGTCACATCGAACGTCGTATTGATCGCACCGTTCGCGATCAGCGTATCGCCAATCGTGCCATCGATGTTCATCTGGCGATCGTAATCGAGTTGACCGTCGTCTGTGAAAAGACGATCTTGGACGATGAGCGGGATGTCGTCGACGCCATATTCGTTCGGCAGACTGGAAGACATGTCATCTGTTACATAAAGGAGTCCGGCCAGACCGAGGTATACTTGTTCGGCCGATATGCCCATCGGATGTGGGTGGAACCAAAGCGTGCCTGGTTGTTGGTCAATATCGAGACGAGCTCGTTTTTGCTCGCCCGGGGCAATCAACTGATGAGGACCGCCGTCTACTTCACCAGGAATGACAAGACCGTGCCAATGGAAAGAGGTCGGTTCATCGAGTTGATTGATTGTATCGATATAAACTGTCTTTCCTGTAGGCAATTCAATCATCGGTCCGAGCAAACTCCCGTTGTAACCAAGTGTCTCGCTACTGACGCCCTGATTAAAGAATCGGTGCTCGCCGCGTTCGGCACGAACCGTGTAATAGAGCGCTTCGTCCGTGACGCGATCGGGTTGCAGTCGTTTCGGGATCGGCAGCGGTTGATTCGGCTCGTTCGACGCGACGAGATCGACGGTGTTCCCGCGTCCCATGCCGCCGTTGTCGTGCATCATGCCGCGGTCGTTCCACCCACCCATGAATGAGCCGTCACCCATCATCCCGCGATCCGGGGCAAACGTGAACAAAAGGAAAGTCAGCCCAATCACGATACTTATGATACCCGTCCCGACAATCCATTTTATTAAACGGTTCATAAGGCATCATCCTTTCGTTTAAAAGCGAGAGCCTATTTAGTTATACCAACAAGTTATGAAATATTTGTTAAACGGAAAATAAGTTTTTATATACTGTATAGGGGTATGTGGTATGCATAGGAGGTGGTCAACGTGGAACATTCACACCACGCGTCATCTCATCATGAACACGGGGAAGCGCATGACTCGCATACCGGCGGACATGAAGGGATGATTGAAGAGTATAAGCGTCGATTTTTCGTCTCGTTAGGGCTGACGATCCCGATTCTCATCTTGTCAGATATGATTCAAGAGTGGGCTGGTTTCGAACTCACGTTTCCTTATGAAAAGGAGTCGCTATTCGTGTTGGCGACGATTGTGTACGTCTACGGAGGGTGGCCGTTTTTGAAAGGGAGCATCGACGAATTGCGTCAACGAAATCCGGGGATGATGATGCTGATTGGACTCGCCATCAGCGTTGCGTACTTCTATAGTGTTGCCATCGTGTTCGGATATGGGCATGGACATGACTTCTTTTGGGAGTTGGCGACGTTAATCGTCATCATGTTGCTCGGGCACTGGATTGAGATGCGCTCGATCATGGGTGCGTCGAACGCGTTGCAACAGCTCGTTCGTCTATTACCGAGCGTGGCCCACCGCATCAACGGGAGTGACATCGAGGACGTTCCCGTCTCGGCGCTCGCTACTGGGGATTTGATTCTCGTCAAACCGGGCGAGCAGATTCCTGTCGATGGGGAACTGCTGAAAGGGCGAACGACGGTCGATGAGTCGATGTTGACCGGTGAATCGATGCCTGTCGAAAAAGAGACCGGGGATGTAGTCATCGCAGGATCAATCAACCAAGAAGGTAGCATGACGATTTCGACGACAAGCACGGGAGAGAGCACATACTTGGCGAAAGTCATCGACTTGGTCAAAGAAGCGCAGGAATCCAAATCGAAAACGCAAAACCTAGCCAATCGGGCCGCCAAACTCTTGTTTTATGTCGCCGTCGGAGCGGGAGTGCTGACGTTCGCCATTTGGGTCGCTCTCGGATATCCGGTCAGTATGGCCGTCGAACGAATGGTCACCGTCATGGTCATCTCATGTCCGCACGCGCTCGGTCTCGCGTCTCCGCTCGTCGTGGCGGTCTCGACGTCCTTGTCGGCAAAACGCGGGCTATTGATTCGAAACCGGACTCAGTTCGAGGAGGCGCGTCACCTCGATGCAGTCATTTTCGATAAGACGGGCACGTTGACGCAAGGCGACTTCGGGGTGACGGATATTGTGGCCGCATCTGCTCATACAGAAGAGGAAGTGTTACGCCTGGCCGCCACGGTCGAGACGGCCTCGCAGCATCCGCTCGCACGAGGCATTCTTCGGGAAGCGGAAGCACGCGAGTTGACGTTGCCTGAAGTCGTCGATTTCGCTTCGATCACGGGTGTCGGATTAGAAGGACAGGTAGAGGGAGGTCACGTTCAAATCGTCAGCCCCCGTTATATTCGGGAGCATGAGCTCTCCATTGACGAAACGGCGTTCGACCGGTTATCTGCCGCCGGCAAAACCGTCGTCTTCACGCTTCGAGACGGGGATTTGGTCGGGATGATTGCTTTGGCGGACATGGTCCGCGATGAAGCGAAAGAGACGGTCCGAGCGTTGAAAGACCGGGGCGTCCGCCCGATCATGCTGACGGGGGACAATCGGAAAGTCGCCGATTGGGTAGCGTCGCAACTTCACATCGAGGAAGTGTACGCCGAAGTGTTGCCGGACGATAAATCGCGGCAAGTTCAAACCGTCCAAGCCGACGGAAGCAAAGTGGCGATGGTCGGGGACGGCATCAATGATGCACCGGCCTTGGCCCAAGCGGACGTCGGGATCGCTATCGGGAGCGGCACCGACGTCGCCGTCGAAACGGCCGATATCGTCCTCGTCCGAAGCAACCCGAAAGACGTGCTGTCGATTCTCGACTTGTCTCGCAACACGTACAACAAGATGATTCAAAACTTGTGGTGGGCCGCCGGTTACAACATCGTCGCCATCCCGCTTGCGGCAGGCGTGTTGGCCCCACTCGGTGTCATCTTGTCGCCTGCCGTCGGTGCGGTCTTAATGAGCCTCAGTACCGTCATCGTTGCGCTCAATGCAAGAACGCTTCGGATTTAACAATTCTTTCATTTTTAGACGTTAAACTGAAAACGATGCTGAAGATGGAGGAAGAACAAATGAAGAAAAAGTTGATTTTGCCAACTCTGTTGGCGACCGTATTTTTGACCGCTTGTGGACCGGATACGCCACCGAATGACACGGCGACTGAACAGGAAACGCCTGTGGTCGAGACGGAACAAAAGGCACAGCAAGACGAAGCCGACAATTGGACACGAGTCGAGACCGACGCGGCCATCTCGCACATCCATGGGGCCGGGTTTTGGCAGGACGATGCCCGTCCGGTCGTTGCGACGCACCACGGACTGATGGAGTATCGGGATGATGGCTGGTACGAATTGATGTCGAACCGTCACGATTATATGGGTTTTGAGCTTGTCGAGGATGGTTTTTATGCGAGCGGTCACCCCGAACGTCAATCCGCATTTAAAAATCCGCTCGGTGTCGTCCGTGGCACCGACCGAGGCGAGACGCTCGAAGTTCGCTCGCTAGAAGGGGAGGCGGATTTTCACCATATGAGCGCAGGCTATACGTCCGAAAGTCTATACGTTTATCTCGAAGAGCCGACAAGTGAGTTGCGACCAGGCTTTTACCGTTCGCTCGACAAAGGTGAGACGTTTGAACCGATGAAGATGGAAGGGACCGCTCGTCACGGGATTGCCGGTCTCCTCGCTGACGCCACTGAACCGCTACGTATGTATGTGTACGGCCCGAACGGGATGCTCGTCTCAGACGATGGAGGCGATACGTTCGACACGTTGATCTCAGGCGAGCACATCCTCCTCGCCGCAACGGATGGTCCGACAATCGCCTATGTGCGAGATGCGTCCGACTATGAACTCGTCTTACGTCAGGACGAAGGTGAGACGGTGCTGCCGTTGCCGAATCTAGAAGCGGACGCGGTGCCGATTGAGCTCGCCATTGAAGAGGAGCGCCTCTTACTCGCTACTTCTGACAATAGCGTCTACTTGTTTGAAGACGGTAACTGGTCGGTGCTTCTTCAAGCGGGCGTGGCGAAGTGACGCTTTCACAACTCTTTCACATGTTGAGGGGAAATGGATGTGAAACCAGTTGGAAAGAGAGGTGACGAGGTGGAAGAACGGCGGATTGAAATCTATGACCTCGAGCTCGGCGGGATGAACGTACAGTCGTTCGCCCATGTAGTCGTCCGGATGGCGACATGCCTCGTTCGAGATGATGATTTGATTTTCGAGGGATTCAAAGAACGCATCGGGTCCCATTATTCTGACGTCGAATTCTTCGAAGTCGTGAATCAGCTCGAACGCCATGTCGCGAGACGGATTCATCACGTTCGGCAGTTCATCCTCATCTCGTCTACGTTAGATGAGGCGGTTGTCGTCAACTATTCATCAGAAAAGCTGGTGCTCGTTCCCTTGTATGGCCCGAGAATCATGTATGCCGCGTTAGAGCGTCTTGAACCGACGTGGGGAACGTATGAAGTGGCCATCTGGCCGAATCCATAAGAAATGAGGCTGGGACATAACTAGCCAGTTCTAAAGTATTTCAATCAAAAAGAGGGGTCCGGTCATCGATTTTCGGTGACCGGACCCCTTCTTTGACGTCGGTCGTCGAACCGATTTCCTCATCGATCGCGTCGACCTTTTCCCCGAGTCGCGCCGCTGTATTTCTCGATGGCCTTCCTCCAGACGAAGGTGTATCGGTTCGCGTTCGCCTCGAGCTTCGTGCCATCGATGAAGATCGCCTCCTGATCGATCTCACCCGCCTCGACGAGGTGGCAACGGAA
>NZ_JNAA01000056.1:0-3280 GCF_000696055.1 Exiguobacterium sp. AB2 | reverse complement strand
TTCGTCATTTATAAAATAATATCTCCAACCGAGTTAAATAGGCGAAGCAGCGCCCACGCCAGCCCGCTCAATAGAAGGGCCCACATCATCGCTTGAATGAGCAACAGTCCGATTGCCCGAAACGTCGACATCAATTGGCTCACTTGCCAAATGTAATAGAATAAATACAAAACGAACGTGCCGAGCAAAACGGCAATTGCAGCGAGCAAGGAATTGAGGAACAAGAAGCTGACCCCTGAACCGACGAGGAAAATCGTCGCGCCCGGCTTCAACCGGTGGAGCGAGCTCCCATTCGTCTCACGGGCGAAAAAGGCGAAGCCGAGTTGGTTGAACGTGTCGGCGACAAGTTTGAACGCGCTAAAGAGCATAAAGTAAATCGTAAAAAAGACGACGAGGACGAGCACTTTCGTCTCTTGGACGGACAACAGGGCGATGACTTCGCTATAGACACCGATGCGCGTCAGCCACTCGATGACGTATTCACTCGTCGCGATGGCGAGTGACATCGAGAACAAGATAATGCCAATCAACGGGGCATAGCTCAATAAGTACACATTCGTTTTCATAGGGAGGCTCCAATTTCACATTTATTTCTCATATTCAGTGCAAATCTAATATCAAGTATATTATAATATTTGTAGTCATGGAGAACAAAAGGGGGATTTTCGGATGGGTTTATTATTGATGATGGCAGTCAGCGTCGTCTTCCTCGCCGCGATTTTTACAGCAGGATACAACAGAAAACCAGAAGGTAACCAATAAGAGCCGAGATTCTCACGAATCCGGCTCTTTTTTTATTTGAGTCCAGCGTAGCCTTGTTGACGGAGCGCCTCATAGACGATGATCGCCGCCGTGTTCGAGACGTTGAGCGAACGGACGAGGTTCGACTGTGGGAGACGGATGCAGCGGTCAAGATTATTTTCAATCACTTCCATCGGCAACCCTTTCGTCTCACGACCGAAGACGAAGAAGTAATCTTTGTCGACGACCGAGACGTCGAGGTCGCTCGGATACTTTTCTCCGTACTTCGTGATATAGAAAAACTCACCGTCCGTATGCTTTGCCCACAGTTCATCGAGCGAGTCATGATAACGGACATCGACGAACTGCCAATAGTCGAGCCCGGCCCGCTTCAACATCTTATCGTCCGTCGAGAAGCCGAGCGGGCGAATCAAGTGCAATACAGCGTTTGTTGCGGCACACGTCCGGGAGACGTTCCCGGTGTTCGCTGGAATTTCAGGTTGAAACATGACGACATGGATAGCCATACGATTTTTACCTCACTTTTGTTGTTCGATTTCAAGTAAACGTTGTTTTTCCGAAAGCCCGCCGGCAAACCCGGTCAACTTGCCACTGCTGCCGATGACGCGGTGACAAGGGAAAAGAATCGGCAACGGGTTCCGATTCAACGCCTGTCCGACGGCACGGACCGCTTTCGGCCGACCGATCTGTTCGGCGATGTCTTTATAAGAGCGCGTCTCACCAGACGGAATCGTCAAGAGCGCGTCCCAGACGTCACGTTGAAATGACGTTCCTGCCATCTCAATCCATTGGCGGTCCTCGTCTTGTAATCCGTCGCGTTCGACCCGCTCCATCAACTCGACAAGCCATTCCGGTGCCTCTTCTTCAGAGGCAGACGTTGCAAAGTCGAGGGCGACCAATTTCCCGGCCTCGTTCAACTCGTACGACAGCCATCCCCATTTAGACGACACGGTCTTCATGGCCCCACTCCTCTCGGAAAATGCGAATCTCTTCTAGCACCATCTCAGACTGCTCGGTTTGTTCAATCTCTTCGTAAATCGTTTCCGCCTCCTCGCCAAGAATCGCACCAATCGCCCAGACGGCCGTCGCCCGCATGTCTTCTCGGGCGTCTTCTTGAATGAACGTTCGCAGGACAGGGATCGCTGACGGCTCACGATAATGTGCGAGCGCGAGGATGGCGTTTCGTTGAATCGGTTTCTTGCCGCGCCATGCGCCGGACAAATGGCCAAACTTCGTCTTGAACTCACGGTTACTTAGTGTAAGGAGCGGCTCGAGAAGTGGTTTGACGATTTCCGCTTCCGGCAACAGTTCTTCGTGGTGCCGCCAATCTTTCTTCCGGTTATACGGGCAGACTTGCTGACACGTGTCGCAGCCGTATAATCTTCCACCGAGCTTTGAGCGAAATTCACGCGGCATGAGCGTCTTCATCTGCGTCAAATAAGCGATACATCGCTTCGCATCGAGCACGCCCGGCTCGACAAGTGCCGACGTCGGACAAGCCGTCATGCACTTATCACAATCGCCGCAACCGTCCTCGATTGCCTCGTCTGGAGGCAAATACGTATCGAGAATCATCTCACCTAAATAGAGGTATGAGCCTTTTTCCGGGGAAATGATGGAGCAGTTCTTCCCGCTGAAACCGATACCGGCTCGTTCCGCCACGGCCCGGTCGACGAGTTCCCCCGTATCGACCATCGACCGGGTCCTTACCCCGGGAACAATCGATTCGATATAGGCTTGCAGTTTCTCAAGACGCGATCCGACCGCCCGGTGATAATCGAGCCCCCAAGACGCCCTAGCGAACAGTCCCCGGCGAGACCCGGAGACACTGCGCGGCGCCTCTTTTAATTTACTCGGGTAGGCGATTGCAATCGCAATGATCGACTGTGCGTCTTCAAGCAACAGCTCTGGTTTCGTGCGCTTGTCCAAATCCGGCTCTTCAAAGCCGGAAGCGAAACCTTTCTCTTGTTGTTTGACGAGCCGTTCTTTCATGACGATGAACGGGTCAGCCGTCGTCACTTTCAACTCATCGATGCCAATCGTCTCAGCGTATGCGACTATTTTTTGTTTAATCGTTTCCGGACTTAATCCGTTCATCCAATCACCTCTTTCGAATCCATTTTCGCATACAAAAAATCTCTCCGCCACTCGGCAGAGAGATGATGAAGCGGGTGAAGAGAATCGAACTCTCGTCATCAGCTTGGAAGGCTGAGGTTTTACCATTAAACTACACCCGCATGGTTATCATATGTGTGCCGCATCAGCGACTACAATCAATATACACCTATACTTTTAAGAAGTCAACACTTTTAAATGAAATTGTTATAGCAACTTGTTATGAACAGTATATACCCTGATTGCTTTCTTATAAATCATATTTTGATATATTTTTACGAATCAAAAAAAATCTGCCGGATCATGCCGGCAGACTTTTCAAAGCGAAGATGTTTTCGGTTCGCGCAACAGGTGTTTAATGTCACGGAACGTGACGAACGATTTATTCTTCGCATCATACAGC
>NZ_JNAA01000055.1:0-2220 GCF_000696055.1 Exiguobacterium sp. AB2 | reverse complement strand
GACACCGCTGGCGCGGTGTTTTTGGGGTCGTACGAATTAGTTTAAGATTGTGATTTGGACAGATTGACGACCAAATTGAATCGCTTGTTCTTGTGTCGGCATCAAGAGGTCGATTTTGTTCCCTTTGATTGCGCCGCCAGTGTCTCCAGCGATGGCTTCGCCGTAACCTTCAACGTAAACTTTAGAGCCGAGTGGGATGACTGATGGGTCAACCGCGATGACTTTTTGGTTCGGGTTTGAACGTACGTCGATTCCAGTAGCTGTGATTCCTGAACATCCTGCACAGTATGGTGTATAAGCTGTCGCTTCAACAGTCATTGTCCGCCCTGAAGCCGGAGCTTGGGTTTGCGTTGTAGACGTCGACTGTTTCGTCACTGGTGTAGATGTTGATGCTTTTGGCTTCGCTGCAGGAGCGTCGTTCGCTACTGATGCAGCGGCTGCGCCTTTCACTGCGAATTGTTGACCTGGGAAGATAAGATCTGATTTAAGACCGTTCCATGTCATCAATTGATTGACAGTAACACCGTTGTTTTTCGCGATTCGATACAACGTGTCGCCTGCTTTAACTGTATACGTTTTAGATGAGTTCGAAGCTTTTGCTTCTGCCTTTCCAAGTTTCAATACTTGGTTCGGGAAAATCATATTAGAGTTTAAGCCGTTCGCTTGTTTAATGTCGTTTACAGAGACGTTGTTGTTCACGGCGATACGATACAATGTATCTCCAGACTGAACTGTGTGTGTTGATGCTGCCGAAGCTGGAGCAGCAACTCCTAAACTAAGGCCAGCGAGTGCCGTTAGTGTCAATAGTGGTTTTTTCATAAGAATATTCCTCCCTTTTCTAACGCCCCCTTACTGTAACACCTCTATATTTCACTGCCGTTACAGCATGATATGAGAGTGATATCAGTTCAGTTACAGAACTTTATGGGCTAGAAGTCAAGGGTGAATTTCTTACAAAACGGATACAAACGGCTTTGTTAAGCCATTTCAAGTTATAATCAATGAAGAAGAAAGGAGCGGATAGGCTTTGGAACTATTACTGATATATTACATTGTGACTAATTTACTAGCTTTTGTTACGTTCTTTCTCGATAAACGACGTGCGAAAGCGAACGCGTGGCGGATTTCGGAAAAGACATTGTTGTCGCTCGTCTGGATCGGCGGGGCGTTCGGTGCGTATATCGCGATGCGGCTGTTCCGTCATAAGACGCTGAAGCCAGCTTTCCGTCTCGGTGTCCCAATCGCCATTTTAGTCCATGCCGGGATCACGGCATATTTCATCTTTTGACACCATTATATAGAAGAGACACGGTCACACCGGTTGAGGATGTCTCACTCAAAATGTCGAAATTGACGCTTACAAAAGAGGGATGGGAGTCTTAGATCGGTATGTGATTCTACAAAATGTTCGATTGTTGAGGTGGGAAGATGCATCCTGAAGGAAAGATGATTACTGTTGAAACATGGACAGAGCAGATGGTGGAGACGAGCTTTACAACGAGTTCAAGCTTTCAGATTTGGCTCATCACGAAAGGACGTCTTACGGTACGCATCAACGGAACGCGTGTCCGGCTCGATCCGGGCATGGCATTGATGCTTGATTGCGGCCAACTCACAAGAGTCGAACGAGCGGAAGATTCATTTCACATGGACGTCATAAGTGTCGACCCGTTCGACTTGTTTTCACCGTTCCTTGCGGAGCAATATGTCACCCCGTATATCGAGAGGATTGGCTACTACGTGGCGCACTCGAGTGTACCGACCGACAAGGCGATGCTCGACACAATCGATAAAGCGGTCAGGCGTCTCAAGAGCGACTCGGCTTTCGCATTGCTCGATGCGACGTTACAGCTCGCTGTCGTCTGGCGCTATTGGATTCAGCGGACACCTGTGATGAGGCAACACGGATATGACCGAATGGATCGCATGATTTCCTATATACACGACCATGACACGATGAAGCTGTCGCTCGAAGACATCGCCGCTGCCGGTGGACTGAGCCGAGCCGAGTGTTGCCGTTACTTTTCAAAATGGGGCGACACCTCACCGCTCGCTTATGTTCAAGACGTCCGGATGCAACGGGCCGCGCGTCTATTATGTGAAACGGATTTTGCGGTCGCTGAAGTGGCGAACCAGCTTGGTTTTACGAGCGTGAGCCATTTCGTCCAGACATTCAAAAAAATACATAACCGAACGCCTCTCGCGTACCGTAAACAGAAG